>JANYBE010000136.1 GCA_025360945.1 Rhizobacter sp.
TTCCAGGCCGCCAAGCGCCGCGCTCGCGGCTTCACTCGTTTGTCCACCATCAAGACCGTCATCTTCCTGATCGTCGGAAAACTCGACTTCCACGCTATCAATCCTCACGCCCGGCAACCCACTTGAAATTCAACAGAGCCATAAAACAGGGCGAGCGCCTGATGACGATGATCGGCGTGGCTGTGGCCAAGCTCGACAAGCCGGATGTGCTGATCCCGGCGCTGCAAGGACTGGGGCAGCGCCACATGGGCTACGGCGTGCGCGATGCGCACTACGACAGCGTCGGGGTCGCGTTGCTGAAGACGCTGCGCCAGGGCCTGGGCGTGGCATTCACCGACGAGGTCGAAGCGGCTTGGATCGCCGTGTACGGCGAGATCGCCTCGAGGATGAAAGAAGCCGCGAAGGTCCCTGCCTGATCTCGAGGTTCAGGCCGCGATGAACTTCAGCGCAACGCCGTTGTTGCAGTAGCGTTTGCCCGTCGGTGCCGGCCCGTCGTTGAAGACATGGCCCTGGTGGCCTTCGCAGCGTGCACAGTGGTACTCGGTGCGCGGCACGAACAGCTTGAAGTCGGTCTTCGCGACGACTGCGCCCGGCACCGACGTGAAGAAGCTCGGCCAGCCGGTACCGCTCTCGAACTTGGTCTCGCTGGCGAACAGTGGCAGGTCACAGCCGGCGCAGTGAAAGCGGCCCTTGCGGTGCTCGTCGTTCAGCGGGCTGGTGCCGGCGCGTTCGGTGCCTTCGTCGCGCAACACGTCATAGGCCGCCGGGCTGAGTCGCTTTTTCCATTCGGCGTCGCTCAGGCGCAGGGCTTCAATGGCGCTGCCTTGCGCCTGCGAGCGCCTCGGTGCGAGCACCAGCGCAGAAAGAGTGGCAAGAAAGGGGCGGCGGGTCATCGGGTGGCCTTATGTAGAGTTGTTGGCTGTGATGCTGCGTCAAATCTTTCCGCCGGTCAGGATCGCGGCCAAAGCACCCACAGTTTCAGTGGCTGTTTCATGCGGCCCGCCTGCGCCTCGGCGTCCGGGCCCCAGCCCCAGAAGTAGTCGGCCCGCACCGCGCCGGTGATCGCGCTGCCGGTGTCCTGTGCCATCACGAGGCGGCGCAGCTTTGTTTCCGACAGCGGTTCGGTGCTGTCCAGCCACACCGGCGTGCCGTACGGGATGCTCTGTGCGTCGACCGCGATGGAGCGGCCCGGCGTCAGCGGCGCGCCCTGCGCGCCCTTGGGTCCGAGCTGGGGATCGGGCAGAGGCTCTTCGCGGAAAAACACGACTCGCGGGTTGCTCCACAGCAGCTCGTTGAGGCGCTTCGGGTTGGCGCGCGCCCAGGCCTTGATGCCAGGCCACGAGGCCTGCGCGGGCGTCAGCTCGCCCTGATCGATGAGCCAGCGGCCGACCGATTTGTAGGGCTGCTCGTTGTGCGCCGCGAAGGCCAGGCGCACCAGCTTGCGGCTGCCGTCGGGCTCGGCGAGGTTGAGTCGGCCCGAGCCCTGGATCTGCAGGATCAGCAGGTCAAGGGGATCGGCGACATACGCAATCGGACGGCCGCGCAGCGCCGCCTGCGAGATGGGCAGCGTGTCGAGCTGCTGGCGCGTGAAATAGGGCTTGCGTGTCGCGAGTTCGAATGGTGGCGCATACAGTGCGATGCGCATATCGGGACGCGGGCTGCGAGAGGCCTCGACGAGGGGCTCGAAGTAGCCGGTGATGAGACCCTCGCTCACACCGTCTAGCGATTCGACGCGGTAGGCCTGCAAGCGCTGTTGAAGCCACACGCGCGCGCCATCGTCGCTGAAGCCCGGCAGCGTCGCGCTGCGGGCCTGCGCGCACACGTTGGCCCACCCCGGTGCGGGCCGTTCGCAGCCGCGCAGCAGCGCGGGCCAGAGTTCGCTCGCGCGGTCGGTGTCCCAGCCCGGCAGGTCGGCAAAGCGCACCGGCACCCAGCGGGCACGGGCACGCTGCAGCGTGCCTTCGGTCATCTCGATCGCGGCCGACTTTTCTTCGACCGGCGCACTCGGCAGCAGCAGCTGCGGGCTGGAGCACGAGCCCAGCAACCCTAGAATCGCGGCCGGCCCTGCAACGCAGGCCCATCGCCGAAGGACGTTCAACATGTGGATACTTTTCCTGGAAGCATTCGGCGCGATGCTGCTGCTGATTCTGATCGTCTGGTGGACGATGTTTCACGGCCGCAAGAAGGGTGAGCGGGACGACTCTTAGGCCGACATGTCCTTGCCGGGCCAGATGAACGACAGCGGCATGCGCCATAGCCGCAGGCGGATCGCGCGGTAGATGCGGCTGCGATCGGCGAGCCGGATCCCGCGCGAGCGCAGCGCGACGCGAAAAGCCATCAGGAAACTCACCGTGAGGTTGAGCACCGCCGTCACCGCGATGCCCGCAACGCACCACCAGAATGCGCTGTGGCGCAGCAGCTGGAAACCCTCTGTGCCAACCGCCGCAGCAAGCTGACCGGTCGAAAGTGTGACGTGTCGCACCTCGATTGGCAGGCCGAAAAACAGCGCTACCACCGGCACCACGCCGAGCAGCATGCCCAGTGAAATGTTGGCCGCGAAGCCCGAGATGTTGGCGCGCCAGTAAATGCCCCAGCGTCGCGCGCGTGCCGCACCGAGTCTGGCGACGATGCGCGGGTTCCAGGTGATCGCGCTGTCGATGCGGTGCCAGACGAACCAGTTCTCGACCCAGCCCGCGATCAGCGAGCTTGCGAACAGCAGCACGCCGGTGAACGCGGCAAAAAGCGCCGTCGGCCCGAGCAGCGTGATCGACTCCAGCACATGCTCGGCCGAGTGATGGTCAATCAGCGGCGCACCGAACACGAACCGGGAACCGGCCTGCACCACCAGCACAACGGGCACGACCGCCGCGAGGTTGCCGAAGATGCCGGCGGCCTGCGAGCGGATCAGGTGGGCGACCTCGTCAACGAAGCCTTCGACGGCCGCATCGTCCGCCACATCGGCGAGCTTCTCGGCCATTGCCGGTGCAGTCATCGCTGGTTGCTTCGTCGCGACCGTGAAGTGCAGCAGCTGCACGAGCACGAAGCTCGCCGCGTAGTTGACGCCGGCCCACCAGCCGCCCCAGAACGCAGACAGCGGTATCGCCAGCAGCGCAAACTTGATGAAGGTCGTGGCCGCGAGCACCGCACCGCCGCCCGCCGCGGCGCCCAGCATCCGGCGGTACTCGGCGAAGTCGCGCGTTATGTAGTGCTCGCCCGTCTCAGCGCTGCGTTCGGCGACCTTGCGCGCGAGCAGCGAGTAGTGCTGCGCGAGCAGCGTGCGAACGCTACGGCGCTCGTCGGCCGTCTGCACCAGATCGGCCATCAGCCGGGCGATCTCGCGCTCCGGCTCGGGGCTGATCACGCAGGTCAGCAAGGCGTCGATGCGGTGCGTGCGCTCGCGCAGCTGGTCGACTTCGAACACGACGTTGACCGAGACGCCATGCGCCTCGAGGTGCTCGTGCACGCTGTCGGCGCACTGGCGACAGGTGTCGAGCAACGCGCGCAGGTACTGCGCCTGCTGCAGCAGCGTTGCTTCGCCGGTCTCGCTCGCTGCCCGGGCGCGGTCACCGAGCTGCTCGGCGACGTGCGCGAGCTGGCGAAATGGTCTATCCACGAGCAGCTCGGGGCTCATGCGCTGGCGGATTGCGGGCGAGAACGCCGACGCGCGCACCGCGCTGGCGAGGAACACGATGGCGTCGAGGAAGGGCCCGCGCCAGGAGCTGTCCTGATGTGCGGGCGCGATCCGATCTCGCAGGCGCGCCAGCGTCTCGGCGTCGATGGCGCGCAGCCAGTCGGCATCGTCCTTCTCGGGAAACAGCAGCGCGAACAGTTCACCGAGGTCGGTGGTCGCCGGCGTCAGCGGCAGCACTCGCGCGCGCACCCGCCGGCTGAGCTCGCCCCACAGGTCCATGCGCGGCGCGAAGCCGAAGTCGGCGAGCAGTGCGGCGTTGTCGACCTCGCTCCAGAAGCGGCGCAGCACCTCGCCGACGCGCGCCTGGTGTTCGGGGTGGCGGTCGAGCACGCCCAGCAGGTGCTTGAGGCGCAGCACCGGCGTCTTCGTGACCTGCGCGTCGCTTTCCACCGGGGCATGGCGCAACCACTCCATCAGGCGGATCAGCCACAGGTGGCGTTCGGCGGTGTCCACCTTGGGGTCTGCCGCGTTCAGCAGCGCGGTCAGGTCCCAGGCCGAGACGTCGGTCTTGCCCATCCGCTCAATGCAGGGCCGATGCCAGCGTCAGGCCGAACTCATGAACCGGAGCATCGAAGGGCTGCGCGTCTTCGGTCATGCAGAAGAAGGTGCCGCGCATCGTGCCGTGCGGTGTTGCCAGGCGCACCCAGCTCGTGTACTCGAAGCTTTCGCCGAGCTTGAGCAGGGGCTGGTGGCCTACGACTGCGAGGCCGCGCACTTCGTCGGTGTGGCCGTTGGCATCTGTGATGATCCAGTGGCGCGCGATCAGCTGCGCGGTGACGTCCCCGCTGTTGCGGATCGTGATCGTGTACGCAAACGCGTGCTGGCCGGTCTGCGTGTCGGACTGCTCCGGCAGGTGGCGCACGACGACAGTGCTGGTGAGTTCGGGATGGGACATGCGGCGGATTCTGGCAGCAACTCCGGAGCCCCACCTAGAATTCCGTTGAAACACAAGGTTCACCGATGTCTGCACGCACCTACCGCATCGCCCCGAGCATTCTATCTGCCGATCTCGCGCGCCTCGGCGACGAGCTGCGCGACGTGATCGCGGCCGGCGCCGACTGGATCCACTTCGACGTGATGGACAACCATTACGTGCCCAACCTGAGCTTCGGGCCGATGATCTGCGAGTCGCTGCGCAAGCATGCCGCGCGCGCCGACGGCACGAAGGTGCCAATCGACGTGCACCTGATGGTGCAGCCGGTCGATGCGCTCGCGGTCGCGTTCGCCACGGCCGGCGCCGATCGCATCAGCTTTCATCCGGAGGCGAGCCAGCACGTGGACCGCACGCTGCAACTGATCCGCGCCGAGGGTTGCAGTGCCGGACTGGTGTTCAACCCGGCCTCATCGCTCGACGTGCTGGACTGGACCATCGACCAGCTCGACCTGATCCTCGTGATGAGCGTGAACCCCGGCTTCGGCGGGCAGAGCTTTATCCCCGGCGCACTGAAGAAGATCGCCGCGATCCGCGCGCGCATCGAAGCCAGCGGGCGCGACATCCGCCTCGAGGTTGACGGCGGCATCAAGACCGACAACATCCGCGCCGCGGCCGATGCCGGTGCGGATACCTTCGTCGCCGGCAGTGCGATCTTCGGCAAGCCGGATTACAGGGCCGTCATCGACGCGATGCGTGCGCGGCTCGCGGCCTGAGCCTTCACAACGCAGCCAGCTTCTCGTCGCGCAGGCCGACCAGCACCGCCTCGCCCGATCCACGATCGACGCGGAATTCGCCGTAGCGCGCGCCGTTGAAACGCTCGGCCGTGCCCTTTTCGAAGAAGAAAGCGTTGGTGTCGAGCCAGACATGTATCCGTTGCGGATGCGGTAACGCAGCTGCATCGACGGCGCCGCGCCACTGCCGGCGAGGCGCGCGAGGCGCGCGAGGCGATTGTCGATCTCGTTGCGCCGTTCGATGTCGCGCGCCAGCGCGAAACGCAGCGCCATGTAGTCACCCTGGATCAGCGAGCGTGGATTGATCGGTGTCAGCGGCAGGTCGAGGAGGTCGCCGCTGCGCTTGATGAGCTCCTTGCCGACGATCGCGACGTTCAGCGCGCCCAGCGCGAGCGCCTCTACGGGAATAGCCGGCCGCGCCCGAGGGTATCGTGGGGCGACGCGGCTGCGCCTGCGTCACACTCTCGGAATGGCAGAACAGCACACCCACCACACCCACAACACCCACAACACCCACCACGCGCATGGCGACCACGCCGGGCACGCCGGGCACGACCATGCGGACCACCACGGGCACGACCATGGTCATCCGCGTGGTCACGACCACGGCGCGGGTCATGCGCACCACCACCACCACCACGTGCCGGCGAGTTTCGACCGCGCATTCGCGATCGGCATCACCGTCAACATCCTGTTCGTGGCGATCGAGGCCTTCTACGGCTGGAAGGTCAACTCGCTCGCGCTGCTGGCAGACGCCGGCCACAACCTCGGCGATGTCGCGGGGCTGGTGCTCGCCTGGGGCGGCGCGCTGGCCGGCAAGCTGCGGCCCGACGCACGCTACACCTACGGCTGGAAGCGCGCGTCCATCCTCGCGGCGTTCGCCAACGCGGGGCTGTTGCTCGTCGCGATGGGCTCGCTCGCCTGGGAAGCGATCGGCCGCCTGAGCGCCCCCGAGGCCACGCAGGGCTGGACGGTGATGATCGTCGCCGGCATCGGCATCTTCGTGAACCTGGGCACCGCCTTGCTCTTCATGCGCGGCCGCGACGACGACCTGAACATCCGTGGCGCGTACCTGCACATGGCGAGCGACGCGATCGTCTCGGCAGGTGTGGTCGTCGTCGGCGGGCTGTCGCTGTGGCTGGGCTGGGCCTGGCTCGACCCGGTCGCGAGCCTGGTGATCGCGCTGGTGATCGTCGTCGGCACCTGGGGCCTGCTGCGCCAGTCGATGCGCCTGATGTTCGATGGCGTGCCTGAGCACATCGACCTGATCGCGGTACGCCGCCAGCTCGAGGCGCTCCCCGGGGTGGACCGAGTCCACGACCTGCACGTGTGGGCGACGGGCACCGCTGACGTGATTCTCACCGCGCACCTCGTGATGCCGAGCGGCCACCCCGACGACCGCTTCTTCGAGACCGCGACACACCAGCTGCGCGACCAGTTCAAGATCGGTCACGTGACGTTGCAGGTGTTGCGCGAACCGTTCATGACGCTGTGCGAAGGCGATCAATGAAGTTCCAGGACTACTACCAGACGCTCGGCGTCGCGCGCGATGCGACGCCAGAGGTCATCAAGCAGGCCTACCGCAAGCTCGCACGCAAGTACCACCCGGACCTTAGCAAGGCGCCCGACGCCGAGGCGCGCTTCAAGGAGATCGGCGAAGCTAACGAGGTGCTGAAGGACCCCGAGAAACGCGCGGCCTACGACGCCGTCGGCACGCAACAGGCCGGCCGCTCCGGCGACTTCCAGCCGCCCCCGGGCTGGGATGCCGGCTTTGAGTTCAGCGGCCGCGGCGACGACGGTGCGACCGCGCAGGACCACAGCGACTTCTTCGAAGCGCTGTTCGGTCGGGCGGCGCGCGGCGCGGGTGCCCGGCGCACGAACATGCGCATGCCGGGGCAGGATCATCACGCCAAGGTTCTGATCGACCTCGAGGATGCGTACCAAGGCGCGCAACGCAGTATCTCGCTGCGCATGCCCGCACTGGACGCGGATGGCCAGGGCGTGATGCGGGAGCGCACGCTGACGATCACGGTCCCGAAAGGCATTCGCGAAGGCCAGCACCTGCGTCTTGCGGGCCAGGGCGGCCCTGGCCTGGGAGACGGCCCGGCCGGCGATCTGTTCTTGGAGATCGAGTTCAACACGCACCGGCTGTACCGCGTCGACGGGCGCGATGTCTACGTCGACCTGCCGCTCGCGCCGTGGGAGGCCGCACTCGGTGCGAGCGTGAGCGTGCCGACGCCCGACGGCGAGGTCGAGCTGACGATCCCGCCCGGTTCGGCCGCGGGCCGCAAGCTGCGGCTCAAGGGCAAGGGCATTCCCGGCGCGGCGGCGGGCGATCTCTACGTCGTGCTGGCTATCGCGCTGCCGCCAGCCGGCACCGAGGCCGGCAAGCGCGCGTACGAAGCGTTTAAGGCCGCTACCGATTTCGATCCGCGCGCGTCGATGAAAGGATGAGACCGATGAGCCACGACACCACCATCGATATCGTCGAAGAGGACCTGCAACTGAGCCTGGTCGAACTCTGCCGCGCGTGCGGTGCGCACGAAGAGCAGCTGCGCGTGTGGGTTGTCGAGGGTGTGCTCGCGCCGAGCGGTCAGACTCCGCACGAATGGCGTTTCGCGGGTGCTTCGCTGCGGCGCGCGCGGTTAGCGCTGACGCTGACACGCGAACTCGAGATCAATGCGCCTGGCGTTGCGCTCGCGCTCGACCTGCTGGACGAGATCGATGCGTTGAAGGCGAGCCTGCGGCGTGCCGGAACACGCTAGCTTTGGTGTCGAACCTAGCGTGAATTAGTGAATCACCATAGTGAGGTCTCCAGCCCGTCGAACTGGTCCGCCGCGTTGACGGCCGCCAACCAGCCCGCCAGTGGCGCCTGCGGATTGACGGATGGATCGAGCGCCGGAACCTGGCGCATGCCGAACGCGAACTAGCTCGAAAGCCTGGTTGACGTGTCGCAAAGCAACCCCGCGGTTTGGGGTGTGGGTGACGACGCAAGCTTGCAGCTCGGCGCGCCCCTGACTCCGCGTGCGCCATCGACAGGCGACGGCACGCTGTCCCACACGGTGACCGCATTGACCTGGTTGAAACGAGCCGATTGCATCAGCCAGCCCTCGGCCGGCACGATGGCCTCTGTCAATAAGCTCGCGAGCTGCCAATGTGGACTGACGGGAGCAGCGCGGTGATCGGGCCGGTGATCCTCAACAGCTTCGTCGTTTCGGACTACTACTGGACCTCAACGACCGACGTCGCCAGCGCGACGCAGGCGTGGAAGATCTACGGCTGCGATTTCGGTGTCTACATCAGGGCCAAAACCGACGTCCGCTACGCACTCGCGGTGGAACCGCCGCGCTGGTGGCGCAAATCGCGGGGCGCTGAATTGGCAAGCCGAACACCACCTCCGTCGGATCGGCGCTAGTTAGACGAACCCCAGGTTGCGCTGGCTCGCGTTCCAGTTGACGAGGTTGGGCAGCACAGTCAGCAGCTCGGTATTGCTGATGCCGAACCATGATCCCAGGGTGGCGGCGTACTGATCGACCGAGGTGCTGGGTAGCAGCCGGCCCTGGCCCACATCGTCCGGACCGTTGTTTGCGACCGCCGGCGCCGTGCCGTAGAAGCGACCACCGTTGACCGCGCCGCCAAGCATGAAATGCATGCTGCCCCAGCCGTGATCGGAGCCGTCGCTGCCGGTCGCGGTGCGACCGAAGTCCGACGCGGTGAAGCTCGTCACCTGGTTTGCGACACCGAGCTCGACGGTGGCGTTGTAGAACGCGCTCATCGCATCGGCGACCGTGCTCAGCAGGCCGGGATGAACCGCGTTCAGGCTGCTGTGCGTATCGAAGCCGCCGATCGACACGAAGAAGACCTGTCGCTTGGCACCGATAGCATCCGCGTTAGAGATCATGCGGGCGACGAGCTTGAGCTGGTCGGCCAGGGCGTTGCCGGTCGGGAACACCGTGGCGATCGTCGGCGCCGAAGCGAGCGCGGCCGTGAGCTGGCTGCCGGCGTCGAGCGAGCGCGCCATCACGCGGTTGTATTCGCTCTCGAACACATCGGTGCGCGTGGCCGTCACCAGCGTCTTCAGCGCCGCCGAGCAGCTGCTCGATCCGAACAAGCTGCCCTGCGCGCCAGTGAGCGCCACCGGCCCGCTTGTCGAGACCTGGTATTGCACCGCGGTCTTGCCCGACAGGAACACCGCGTTGCCCGAGACGTTCACGCAGGTGAAGGTCGCGTTTGCGTTGCCCGCCGCGTAGAGGTCACCCATTCGACCGCCCCAGCCCGAGGTCGCGCCTTCGGGCGACGACGACTGCCACACCGATTGCTGGTCGTTGTGTGAGAACAGCTTTGGCGGCAGCGGCACCGAGGCATTCGTGTACTGCAGCTTGGTCGTTGGCCCGACCAGCGTGCCGACATTGAGCATCACGCCGAGCTTGTTCGCGGTGAACATTGGTAGCAGGGCGCCAAGTTCAGGCGCAAGCGCGTACTGCCGACCGCTGGGCAGTGCGACGCTGGGCGCGAGCACGGTCGCGGCGAGGGCGGTCTGCAAGTAGGCCAGCGGCGGGCGCATCGCCTGGTAGGCAGCGTAGTTCGCGTTGTCGTACGGAATCAGCGTGTTGGCGTAATCGTTGCCGCCATACAAGAACACGCATACCAGCGCTTTGTAGTCGGCTGCGGTGGCCGCGGCGGCCTCGCCGAGTGCGGCGAGGTTCAGCACCCAGGGTGCGGCGGTGCCGGCAACCGACAGGGCACTGGCGCGTTGCAAGAAGGCACGGCGGGAAGCATTCGTGGTCATGGCGTCACCTTCACTTCTGAACCAGGAATTCGGGCGCGGCGAGCACCAGCACGAGCGCCGCATAGATGCGGTTGCGCCGCGTCGAGTCGGTACCGCTGGGCATGGACTGCACGGCGGTCACGAGGACGCCCATCGTCGTTGCACTCAGGCGGTTCGCGGCGAGCACGAGGTTGATCTCGGTGAGCAGGGCGTTCGAGTCGTCGGCGACCGCGAGTAGCGTCGAGTAGTCGGCGACGACATCGCCGACGCTCTGGCCGGCCACCGCGCGTTGCAGGTAGTTGATGTAGCCGACGACCGATGATTCGTTCGCAATCTGGAACTCGGGCGCGACCATCGCGGCGGCGTCGAACGCGGTGTTCGGCGGCACATAGCCGGGCCGGAAGAAGTTGAACACCGAGGGCGAGCGCAGCGGGCTCTGTGCGAGACGCGTCGCCGGGTCAGAGGTGTTGCCGATCGCCCAGGCGTTGCTCGCCGAGGCGACGCCATAGGCGCGCGCCCAGGCGGTGAAGCGCAGCATCGGTTCGCGCAGCTTGCCGTAGCCCGCGGTCGCTGCCGCACTCGCGCTGCGCGCTTCATCGTCGAGCAGCACGGCCGTGATCACGGCCTTCAGATCGCCCTTGACGCCACTGCCGTTGTTATTGAAGACCGTGGCAACCCGGGTGACATAGGCGCCGCTCGGGTTGCTGGTGACGAGCCGCTGGATCAGCTGTCGGCTGAAGAACGGTGCGACGTTGGCGTGCGCGAAGATCGCGTCGAGCGCCTGCGTCAGGCCGGTCGCGGCGTCGGTGCTGGCGGCGATCGTCGTGCCGAGGAAGGTCTTCGCCCCGGTCTCGTAGCGGCTCGCAACCTGCACCAACGGCTTGCGGATGAAGTCGGGCGTCGCAGTGGCCGTGGCGGCGGGCTGGCCGCCGAGATCGAAGTCCCAGCCTGTGAAAACCCGGGCCAGTCCGGTGATGTCGGTCTGGGCATAGGTGTAGGTCGTGCTGCCGGCGGTGAGCGTCGGCGTGCCGTCGAGGTTGAGCTGCACCAGACCGATCGTGAACAGCTGCATCAGCTCGCGAGCGTAGTTCTCGTCGGGCAAGGCGCCGGTGGTGTTGGCCTTGGCGCTGCCCCGAAAGGTCAGGAACTGGCCCATCGCCGGGCTCTGCGAAATCTGCTGCAACAGCGTGCGGTGGTTGGCGAACGCGTTGGCTTCGAGCAGATCGAGGTAGGCGGCCGCGGCGAACTGCTTCCAGCCGCCACCGATCAGGCCATCGATCGCGGCGACGAAGATTTCCGAGAGCGCGAGCGTGACGCGCTGGCGCAGCGTGTCGGGCGAGCCCAGCAGCTTGCTCCATGCGGCCGAGTCGAAACCAGCCTCGTCGTTCTTGTGCGAGATGTCGGCGTAGCCCGCCGCGACCAGCCGGTCCCAGCGCGTGCCCGAGGCTGGTAGTGCGAACTGCTCAGCGAGCCAGCCGGCGTAGCCCAGCGTCTGCACGCTCGCGATCTGCGCGCGGTCCGCGCCCATCGAGGCTTGGGCGAGGAAGCGCGAGGCTTCGGCGCCGCTGGGGGTGGCCGGAGGTGGCGCAGGGGTCGGCGCCGGTGCGGGCGCATCACCACCACCGCCGCCACCACAGGCCGCCAGTGCCATCAGCGAGGCGATCGCAGCGAGCGAGGCGGCCGACGTAGCCAGCAGTGGCGCTGACTCAGGCGAAGGCGCGGCCGGAGGCGCATCGAGTTCACAGACCGGGGGTGCACTCATCGGGTCGTCTCCTTGTGTGGTTGCACAATTTCAACGCGCCAGCGCCGATTCGGTTCGCCGCCGCTCGGTAAAGTCAGGTAAACGAATGAACACGGATGAAACTTTCCCAGTCCTTGTACGCCGC
Organism: Rhizobacter sp.; assembly: GCA_025360945.1. GTDB lineage: Bacteria > Pseudomonadota > Gammaproteobacteria > Burkholderiales > Burkholderiaceae_C > LMDS01. The sequence goes on from JANYBE010000136.1 coordinate 12,011, forward strand.
CATCGTCGACCTCGACGGCACGATGATCGACACCCTCGGTGACTTCGTCGTCGTGCTCAACCGCGTGCTGAGCGAGCTCGCGCTGGGCCCAGTTGAGCGCGCGTTCGTCGAGCACACCGTCGGCAAAGGGTCGGAGCACTTGATTCGCAACACGCTTGCCCACGTCGGCGCCGACGCGCTGCTGTACGCGCAGGCCTGGGCGCTGTACCAGCACCACTACCGTGAAGTGAACGGCGAGCACGCGAGTGTGTACCCGGGCGTCATCGAAGGGCTGGCGGCGCTGAAGGCGCGCGGCCTCAGGCTTGCCTGCCTGACCAACAAGCCGACCGCTTTCGCGCTGCCGCTGCTGCGTCAGAAGGGGTTGGACGGATTCTTCAGTGTCGTCTTTGGCGGCGACTCGTTCGAGCGCAAGAAGCCCGACCCGTTGCCGCTGGTCAAGACCTGCGCGGCGCTTGGCGCCGCACCGGCGCACACGCTGATGGTCGGCGATTCAAGCAACGACGCGCGTGCCGCGCGTGCAGCCGGCTGCCCGGTCGTGCTGGTGAGCTACGGCTACAACCACGGCGAGCCGGTGCACGCGGTCGATGCCGACGGCGTGATCGATCGACTCGATCAGCTGGATCGGTTCTAGCCCGCGTCGCGCGAGACGCTGAGCTTGCCGAGCAGTGCGTCCTTCAGTTGCGCGTCGGCCGGCGACTTGCCGAACCAGATCTTCATCAGCGCCGAATAGAACTCCGGCTCCTTGATCGGCGCGCCTTCGGGCTTGCCGTTGACCGAGATCACGGTGCCGGTGCCCGGCACCCATTCGACCGCGAACGAATCGCCCGCGAGGAGCTTCTTGCGGCTCGAGAAGATGTCGCTCATGCGCATGATGCCGGCAATTGACTTCGAGAATTCCTCGCGCGGCGCGTTTTGCTCCATACCTTTCGTGAACAGCTTGCCGAGCTCGTTCGCATCGATCTCGCGCAACATCACGATCTGCAGATGGCGCGGCCCGGGCGCGGCGAGCACGGCCTCGGGTGTGGTCGCCTTGTCGGTGAGATAGAGCGCGGCGGCGTAGACCTTGAACACGACCTTGTAGCGAACCCCGGCACCGTTGAGCTGGAGCCGGGTGTTGCCGACCTGCAAGGTGTTGGCGAACTTGACACCGGCCACCTCGGTTGTCTGGGCATGGCCGACGAACGGCATGGCGAGGGCTGCCGCCAGAGCGGTCAGGGCGATGAATCGACGCATGGGGGCTCCCAGAGAACGGTGGCGGATGCTAGTGCGTCAGCGCCATGGACGGATCGGGCCCGTCAGCGGCGAAACGACAATAGTTCACAGTTTCGGCACCGGCGTGGTCCGACTTGAGGCCTGCTACACTTTTATCGATGTTCACACCGCGCAATCTCACAGCAGGGTCGATCGACCGGGGAGCCTGGCCCTGGCGGGGCTGAGCCGTTCGCGCTGAACGTTGCACGTTCGAGCGCCTGAGTGTTGCTGCGGTCGGCGGCGTGCCTGGTGAACAGCACGCGACGCCGACTCCACCGGTGGCTGCCAGAGCAGCCCCAATTCATCTACCGGCCCGTGGAAGGCCCTGGACATCATGATCACCGAACTCGAATTCAAAAGCCTCGCGGGCCAGGGCTTCAACCGCATCCCGCTGATCGCGGAAGCCTTCGCCGACCTCGAAACGCCGTTGTCGCTGTACCTGAAGCTCGCCTATGCGAGTGGCGGCGGCAAGCACAGCTTCCTGTTGGAGTCGGTCGTCGGCGGCGAGCGCTTCGGGCGCTACTCGTTCATCGGCCTGCCGGCGCGCACACTGCTGCGCTCGACCGGCTTCAAGACCGAGGTCGTGACGAACGGCGCCATCGTCGAGACGCAGGAGGGCAACCCGCTCGACTTCATCGCTGCATACCAGACGCGTTTCAAGGTCGCACTCAGCCCCGGCATGCCGCGCTTTTGCGGCGGCCTGGCCGGCTACTTTGGCTACGACGCGGTGCGCTTCATCGAGCCGAAGCTCGCGAGGGCCGAGAAGACCGGTGGCATAGCCACGCCCGACATCCTGCTGCTGCAATGCGAGGAGCTCGCGGTGATTGACAACCTCTCGGGTCGCCTGTACCTGATCGTCTACGCCGACCCGAGCCAGCCCGAGGCGTATCACACGGCGAAGCGGCGACTGAGCGAGCTGGGCGACAAGCTCAAGTACAGCGTCACCGCACCGGCTGTGAAGCGCGGCGCGGCGCATGGCGTCGAGCGCGAGTTCGGTAAGGAGGCGTACATCGCCGCGGTGCTGCGTGCAAAGGAATACATCGCGGCCGGCGATATGATGCAGGTGCAGATCGGCCAGCGGCTGCGCAAGCGCTACACCGAGTCGCCACTGAGCCTGTACCGAGCGTTGCGCTCGCTGAACCCGTCGCCCTATATGTACTTCTACGACATGGGCGACTTCCAGATCGTCGGCGCCTCGCCCGAGATCCTTGTGCGCCACGAGCATGCGGCGGAAGGCCACAAGGTGACCATCCGTCCGCTCGCCGGCACGCGCCCGCGCGGTGCGACGCCCGAGCTCGACAAGGCGCTCGAGGCCGAGCTGAAGGCCGATCCGAAGGAGCGCGCCGAGCACGTGATGCTGATCGATCTGGCGCGCAACGATATCGGTCGCATCGCGAAGACCGGCACAGTCAAGGTCACCGAGGCGTTTACCGTCGAGCGCTACTCGCACGTGATGCACATCGTCAGCAATGTCGAAGGAATATTGAAGGACGGCATGACGAATCTCGACGTGCTGCGCGCGACCTTTCCGGCCGGAACGCTGACCGGTGCGCCGAAGATCCGCGCGATGGAGATCATCGACGAGCTCGAGCCGGTGAAGCGCGGTATCTACGGTGGCGCCTGCGGCTACCTCAGCTTCGCGGGCGACATGGACGTGGCGATCGCGATCCGTACCGGCATCGTGATGGATCAGGTGCTGTACGTGCAGGCCGCGGCCGGCGTGGTCGCCGACTCGATCCCCGAGATGGAGTGGCGCGAGACCGAGGCCAAGGCGCGCGCGCTGATCCGCGCGGCCGAGCTGGTCGAGGAGGGCTTCTGAAATGGGCGCCACGCTGCTGCAATCGCTGTTTTTCCAGAAAGCCGCGATCAACGAAGAGTTCTTCGCCGTGCTCGACACCGTCGCCGCCGGCGATCGCGTTGATGAGATCCGATTGATGAGCCACATCCACATCGTCGACAAGATCTTCGCAGCGCACCTGCGCGATGAGCCGCACGGGTTCGCTGCGACGAACAGGCCCGAGACACCGACGCTCGAAGCGCTGCGCGCGGCGGTGCGCGAGACTGATCGCTGGTTCATCGGGCACGCCGGCACGTTGACGCCGGCGCAGCTCGCCGAGACGGTGGCGTTCACGTTCACCGATGGCCAGCACGGCCGCATGTCGCGCGAGGAGATCCTGGCGCACGTCATCACCCATGGCAGCTACCACCGCGGCGAGGTCGGGCGCTTGTTGAAGCACATGTCGGTCGCCCCACCGCGTGATCTGTTCACCGCCTGGTTGCACCAGCTCGAGCCCCAGCGGCGCGTGCCGGCCTGACGCGAAGGGGCCACCATGCTGCTGATGATCGACAACTACGACTCCTTTACCTACAACCTGGTGCAGTATTTCGCCGAGCTCGGCCAGGACGTGCGGGTGTTCCGCAACGACGAAATAACGCTCGAAGGCATCACGGTGCTAAGGCCCGACAAGCTCGTGCTGTCGCCCGGCCCGTGCTCGCCGGCCGAGGCCGGCATCTGTGTCGGTGCGATCGAAGCCTTCACCGGCAAGCTGCCCATCCTCGGCGTGTGCCTGGGCCATCAGGCGATCGGCGCCGCCTTAGGCGGCAAGGTGGTTCGCGCGAAGATGCAGATGCATGGCAAGACCGACGTGATCACGACCGACGAGCGTGGCGTCTACACCGGACTGCCGCGTGAGTTCACGGTGATCCGCTACCACTCGCTGGTGATTGCACGCGAGAGTCTGCCATCGGTGCTCGATGTGACATCGACGTCGCAGGATGGCGAGATCATGGGGGTGCGCCACCGCGAACTCGCCGGCACGGCCACCCCCCTCGAAGGCGTGCAGTTCCACCCCGAGTCGATCCTGACCGAACACGGCCATGCGATGCTGAAGAACTTTCTGGAGCTCCGAGCATGAAGACCATTGACCTTCGCAGTGACACGGTCACGCAGCCCACCGCGGCGATGCGGGCTGCAATGCTCGAAGCCCCGCTGGGCGACGACGTGTTCGGCGACGACCCGACCGTCAACGCGCTGCAGGACCGCATCGCCGCGATGCTCGACAAGGAAGCCGCGCTGTTCGTGCCCAGCGGCACGCAGAGCAACCTGGTGGCCATCATGAGTCACTGTCAGCGCGGCGACGAGTACATCGTCGGCCAGATGGCGCACACCTACCGCTGGGAAGGTGGCGGCGCGGCGGTGCTCGCCAGCGTGCAGCCGCAGCCGCTGGACCACCAGCCCGACGGCACACTCGAGCTCGACGCCATAGCCGCTGCCGTCAAGCCCGACGACTCCCACTTCGCCCGCACGCGGCTGCTGTGCCTGGAGAACACGCTGGGCGGCAAGGCCCTGCCGCTGGAGTACATGGCGAAGGCGACCGCAGTCGCTCGCCAGCATGGGCTGGCGACCCACCTCGACGGCGCCCGGCTGTTCAACGCCGCGATCAAACTCGGGGTCAGCGCGCACGACATCGCGGAGCATTTCGACAGCGTGTCGGTGTGCTTTTCCAAGGGGCTGGGCGCACCGGTCGGGTCGGCGCTGGTCGGATCGCGCGAGTTCATCCGCGGCGCTCACCGCTGGCGCAAGATGCTGGGCGGCGGCATGCGGCAGGCCGGCGTGCTCGCGGCTGCGGCGCGCTACGCGCTGGATCACCATGTGCAGCGGCTGGCCGACGACCACGCGCTTGCACAGCGGCTCGCCGATGGTTTGCAGGGACTGCCGGGCCTCACGATCGAGCCTCCGCAGACCAACATCGTGTTCGCCGACCTGCAGGGCCCGCGCGCGAACGGCCTGATGGGCCATCTGAAATCGCGCGGCGTGCTCGCCACCGGCCTGTATCGCCTGCGCTTCGTGACCCGCCTGGACGTCGATGCCGCCGGTGTCGACCGCGCAATCGCCGCGGTGCGCGAACACCTGACCGCCTGAAGAGAAAGCCCACCATGACGATCACGAATCTGGACGCGCTGACCCGCACGATCGACCACCGCGAGATTTTCCATGATGAGATGCTGTCGCTTGTGCGGCGCATCATGAGCGGCGAGATGTCGCCGGTGATGATGGCCGCGCTGCTCGTCGGCCTGCGCGTAAAGAAGGAAACCATCGGCGAGATCACAGCGGCGGCGCAGGTGATGCGCGAATTCTCGACCAAGGTCGAGGTCACCGACCGCACGCACCTGGTCGACATTGTCGGCACCGGCGGAGACGGCTCGCACACCTTCAACATCTCGACCTGCAGCATGTTCGTCGCCGCCGCGGCCGGTGCGCGCGTCAGCAAGCATGGCAATCGCGGCGTCAGCAGTAAGTCTGGCAGCTCTGATGTGCTGGAGGCGCTCGGCGTGCCGATGACGTTGTCGCCGGCAGCGATCTCGCAGTGCATCAAAGATACCGGCATCGGCTTCATGTTCGCGCCCAACCACCACCCGGCGATGAAGAACGTCGCCCCGGTGCGCAAGGAACTCGGCATCCGCACGATCTTCAACATCCTCGGGCCCCTGACCAACCCGGCCGATGCGCCCAACATTCTGATGGGCGTGTTCCACCCCGACCTGGTCGGCATCCAAGTGCGCGCATTGCAGCGCCTGGGCGCCGAGCACGCGGTTGTCGTCTATGGCCGCGACGGCATGGACGAGGTTTCGCTCGGCGCCGCGACGATGGTCGGCGAGTACAGGGACGGCGGCATCCACGAGTACGAGATCCACCCCGAGGACTTCGGACTGACGATGGCCAGCAACCGCGCGCTGAAGGTCGAGACGCCGGAGCAATCCAAGACGCTGCTGCGCTCTGTGCTGGCCAACGAGACCGGTGCGGCGCGCGACATCGTGATGCTGAACGCGGGCGTTGCGCTGTACGCGGCGAATGTTGCAACGACGATGCAGGACGGGGTGGCGCTGGCGCGCGAGGCGCTGGCCTCGGGCAAGGCGCTCGCGAAGATGAACCAGTTCATCGCGCGCACGCAGGAGTTGGCTGCCAATGAGTGACATCCTGGACCAGATCGTTGCGGTCAAGCGCGACGAGATTTCTCTGGCGCGGCGCGCGCGCGATCTGCCGTCGCTGCGCCGCGACGCCGAATCGCTGGGCGGGCAGCGCGACTTCATCGCCGGGCTGCGCGCAAAGATCGCCGCGGGCGATGCCGGGGTGATCGCCGAGATCAAGAAGGCGAGCCCGAGCAAGGGCGTGCTGCGCGAGCGTTTTGATCCCGCCGGGATCGCCGAGTCCTACGCCGAGCACGGCGCGACCTGCCTGAGCGTGCTGACCGATGTGCACTTCTTCCAGGGCAGTGCCGCCTACCTCGAACAGGCGCGCGCCGCCTGCGCGCTGCCGGTGCTGCGCAAGGACTTTATCGTCGATGCCTACCAGCTGTTCGAGGCGCGAGCGATGAGCGCGGACTGCATTCTGCTGATCGCTGCCTGCCTCGACGACGCGTTGCTGGTCGACCTCGAAGCGCAAGCGCACGCGCTTGGCATGGCGGTGCTGGTCGAGGTGCACGACGGCGCCGAGCTCGATCGCGCGCTGCGTCTGAAGACACCGCTGCTGGGCATCAACAACCGCAACCTGCGCACGTTCGAGGTGACGCTGCAGACGACGCTGGACCTGCTGCCGCAGGTGCCGAACGATCGCCTGCTTGTCACCGAAAGCGGCATCCTCGTGCGCGCTGACGTGCAGCGCATGCGTGATGCGAACGTGTACGCCTTCCTTGTCGGCGAAGTCCTCATGCGCGCACCCGATCCGGGCGCGGCATTGGCGGCGCTGTTCGCGTGACGCTGGCCGACAACCGCCTGCACGCACCGCTCGCGCAGGTGTTCGCGCAAGTGCCTGCGGCGTGGCGCAAAGTCACCGATGCTTTTCTCGCGAGCGCGCAAGGTCAGGCGTTGAGGGCGTTCGTCGATCAGCGCGTGCGGGGCGGCGCGATCGTGTATCCGGATCGCGTGTTCCGCGCGCTCGAGCTCACCGCGCCGCAAGAGGTTCGCGTCGTGATCCTCGGCCAGGACCCTTACCACGGCCCAGGCCAGGCGCAGGGTCTCGCGTTCTCAGTCGCCCCCGGCCAGAAGAAACTGCCGCCCAGCCTGCGCAACATGCTGAAGGAAGTGCACGCCGACACCGGTGCGCCATCGATGTGCCGCGACGACCTGACACCGTGGGCACGCCAAGGCGTGCTGCTGCTCAACAGCGCGCTGACCGTCGAGGACGGCTCGCCGCAAAGCCACGCCGGCTGCGGCTGGGAGCCGCTGACCGACGCGCTGCTCGCGTTCGTCGCGGCGAGTCCCGAGCCGATCGCGTTCATGCTGTGGGGTGCCTCGGCGCAACGCAAGCGGCTGCTGATCGAACACCCCGGGCGGCATCGGGTGCTCGCAGCAAATCATCCGTCGCCCCTGTCGGCGCTGCGTCCGCCGCTGCCGTTCATTGGCTGCCGGCATTTCAGTCTGGCGAACCAATTCCTGGCGGAGCAGCGGACCGATACCGAACCGATTCGCTGGTAGCCGGCTGCACGTTGGCGGTACGGCATTGGTACCCAATTGGCCTGCGACCAGAACCGTGATTTGGGACCCCGGCAATTGACACATTGGTATTACTGGTACTAAACTGGTTTTATCGGTCGGCAGTCGTCGATCCCCCTCGTTCGGCGCTGGCCGATCGGTCAAGACGGACGTTCGATGCTCGAGTTTCTGATCGGTGTGGATGGTGGCGGGTCGGGCACGCGGGCACTGCTGGCGCGAGGTGACGGAACCGTGATCGGCGACGGTAAGGCCGGCCCGTCGGCGCTGTCGCGCGGCATCGCTGCGGCGTGGCAGGCGATCGAGACCGCAGCGACGCGCGCCTTCGAATCTGCCGACCTGGCCCCCTCGCCCTGGCGCCACTGCGCACTTGGCGCGGGCCTGTCCGGTGCCAGCCACACGCCGTGGCGCGACGCCTTCCTCGCGGCCAATGTCGGCTTCGCGCGCATCGCGCTCGACAGCGATTCGTTCACGATGCTGCTCGGTGCCCACGCGGGTCGGCCGGGCGCGATCGTCGCTGCCGGTACCGGCAGCGTCGGCGAGGTGCTGCGTGCCGATGGCTCGCGCGCAAGCATCGGTGGCTGGGGTTTCCCGATCGGCGATGAGGGTGGCGGCGCGTGGCTCGGCTGGCACGCTGTGCGTCACGCGCAGGCGGCGATCGAAGGCCGCGTGACAGTCGGCCCTCTTGCACGACACATGTGGACGACCTGCGGTGCCGATCGCGGTGCGCTGCTCGACTGGTGCCGCAGCGCCGGCCAGTTCGAATACGCGCAGCTCGCCCCGGCGGTGTTCGGCGCCGAGACCGATGACGCGCACGCGGCGGCGCTGCTCGCGTCCGCGGTCGTCGAACTCGAGACCCTTGCGCTCGCGCTCGACCCCGAAGGCGTCCTGCCGTTGGCTGTCTCCGGCAGCATCGGCCGGCGCCTCGGGCCGCGCTTCTCGCCGACGCTGCGTAGTCGCTGTGTCGATCTCGCACAGGGCGCCGACGCGGGCGCGCTGACGTTGATCCGCCGCGCGCTTCAGGCACTGCCGTGAAGAAGAACACTTTGCTCGGCTTCAAGCCTGACACCCGCGACAGCTCCCCGCTGTATATGCAGCTTGCGCGCAAGCTCGGTCAGGCGATCCGCGACGGTCGCTACCAGGCCGACGAGGCACTGCCGTCCGAACGGCTGCTGTCCGAATCGCTGGATGTCTCGCGCGTGACGGCGCGCAAGGCGATCGACCAACTCGTCGAGCAAGGCCTGATCGTGCGCCGCCGCGGCTCGGGCAACTACATTGCACCACGCATCGAGCAGCCGCTGTCGCGCCTGACGAGCTTCTCCGAGGAGCTGCAACAGCGCGGCTACACGCCATCGTCGCGCTGGCTCAAGCGCGCGCTCACGGCGGCCGTGCCGGACGAGCAGCTGAGCCTGGGCCTCTCGCCCGGCGCGCGCGTCGCGCGGCTCGAACGACTGCGACTGGCCGACGACGTGGTGATGGCCTACGAAGTGAGCGTACTGCCCGAGTCCGTGCTGCCGAGGCCCGAGGCAGTGAAGGGCTCGCTCTACGAATACCTGACCAGCGAGCGCCAGGCACCGGTGCGTGCGCTGCAGCACATCCGTGCGCTGAACGCGCCGCTGCGGCTGGCCGAGCAGCTCGGCGTGCCGGTCGGCCAGGCGGTCTTGTTCATTACCCGCATCGGCTACCTCGAATCGGGCCAGGCGGTGGAGTTGACGCATTCGTACTGCCGCAGCGACTACTACGATTTCGTGGCCGAAATGAGGCGCGACGCATGACGACACCGAATCCCGCACGCATCCGTGGGCGAATCCTCACGCCGCAAGGCTTCATCGACGGCAGCATCGAAGCCGGCGCTGACGGCCGCGTCGCCCGCATCGAGGGAGTGGCGGTCGCTCTCGACGCCGCGCGCGACACGCGCCAGCCGCTGATCCTGCCAGGCTTCGTCGATCTGCACGTGCACGGCGGGGGCGGCCACGACATCATGGAAGGCGGGCAGGCCGCCGCGCGCGTCGCCGAGCTGCACGCGTGCCACGGCACGACGGCGATGCTCGCGACGACGATGACGGCGCCGATGTCGGACCTGGTGACGGCGTTCGCCGCGCTGACCGGCGTCGCCCAACGGCGCGGCCCGCGCGCCGCGCGGGTGCTCGGCGTGCACCTCGAAGGCCCGTTCATCAACCCCGGCAAGCTCGGCGCCCAACCCAATTACGCGCGGCCGGTGAATCCCGACGAGATCCGCCGCCTGCATGCGATGGCGCCGATCCGGCTGATCACGCTCGCGCCCGAGACGGCCGGCAACATGGACGTGATCGAGTCGCTCTGCGCCGCCGGCTACCGGGTGCAGATCGGCCACACGCTGGGCAGCTACGAGGACGGTGTGCGGGCGCTGGCGCATGGCGCGGGCGGCTTCACGCATCTGTTCAACGCGATGACCGGCATGCACCACCGCGAGCCCGGCATGGTCGGCGCGGCGCTCGCGCACGCGACCTACTCCGAGATCATCCCGGACCTGTTGCACGCGCATGTCGGAGCGATCCGAGTCGCGCTGCGCGCGATTCCCTGCCTGTACTGCGTGACCGACTCGACCGCCGCCGCCGGCATGCCCGACGGCGACTACAAGCTCGGCCGCCACAAGGTCACCAAATGCCTGGGCGGCGTGCGCCTGGCCGACGGCACGCTGGCCGGCTCGACGCTGACGATGGACCAGGCGCTGCGCAACCTTGTCGACGAGCTCGGTCTCGACCTGGCCGACGCCTCGCGCCGCACCGCGACCCACGCCGCGGATTACCTCGGCGCGACCGATCGCGGCCGCTTGCACACGGGCGCGTGGGCCGACTGGGTCGTGCTTGACCGCGACCTGCAACTCACCGATGTGTTCGTGGAAGGAGTGTCGATTGAATTCGCGCATGCGGGATGAGGCGCTCGAGGCGCCCGCCACGGTGGCCGAGTTGCTCGCGCACGACGAGACCGCCTACAGCCGTTTCGGCGCCTGGTTGCGCGAGCATTCGCCGAGCTCGTTGCTGACGGTGGCGCGCGGCAGCTCAGACCACGCCGCGCAGTTCATGGCTTACCTGATCATGGCGCGCATGGGACGGCTGGTCACGTCGCTGCCGATGTCGCTGGTGACGCTGTACCAGTCGCAGATCCATTGCGATGGCCTGGTCTCGTTTGCGTTCTCGCAATCGGGCCAGAGCCCGGATCTGGCGTTGCCGACGCGCTTCTTCTCGGCCGGCGGCGCGTGCACCGCGGCCTTCGTCAACGACCCCGAATCGCCGCTCGCGCAGGCCTCGCAGTGGGTGTTCCCGCTGCACGCCGGGCGCGAGGCCAGCGTCGCCGCGACCAAGAGCTATATCGCGCAACTCGTCGCCGGTGCGCGCCTCGTCGCGGCGTGGCAGGACGATGTGGTGCTGCAATCGGCAATCGCCGGTCTGCCCGATGTGCTGTCGCGCGCTGCGCGTGCCGATTGGTCGAGTGCCGTTGACGCACTCGCCGACGCCGATCGCCTCTTCGTGATCGGCCGCGGCACGGGCCTCGCGATTGCACAGGAAGCGGCGCTCAAGTTCAAGGAGACCTGCGCGATCCAGGCCGAGGCCTTCTCGGGCGCCGAAGTGCAGCACGGGCCGATGGCACTCGTCGGCGACGACTTTCCGCTGCTGATCTTCGCACCGCGCGGACCGGCGCAGGTCGGGCTGCTGCAGCTCTCCGACGAGATGCGCGCGCGCGGTGCGCGCGTGCTGCTCGCGGCGCCCGCCGGCACGCCGGGTGCGACCCTGCCGCTGATCGAAACCGGTGCGATCGACCTCGATCCGATCGCGGCGATCCAGAGCTTCTATCCGATGGTCGAGGCGCTCGCACGGCGTCGCGGTTTCGATCCGGACCGTCCGCGGCATCTGGCAAAAGTCACGCGCACGCACTGAGCCATGATGCATCCCGGTCAACTCGTGATGGTCAACATCCAGGGCACCGCGCTGGATGCCGCGCAGGCCACGTTCCTGCGCAAGCACCACATTCGCGCGGTCTGCCTGTTCCGTGGCAACCTCGGCAGCGAGGACGAGGTGCGCCAGCTCACCAAAGACTTGCGTGAGGTGATGGGCGAGAGCGCGCTGATCGGCATCGACCAAGAAGGCGGCTCGGTCGTGCGTGCCACCTTCGTGCCGCAACCGCCCGCGGCGATGGCGCTCGGCGCCTGTGGCGACGCGGTGCTTGCGGAGTCGGTCGGCGAGGCGGTCGGCCGCGCCGTGAAGAGCCTGGGCTTCAACTGGGATTTCGCGCCGGTGCTCGACGTCAACAATAACCCGGCGAACCCGGTGATCGCTGAGCGCAGCTTCGCCGAAGACCCGGCCGAGGTCACGCGCCTTGCCGGTGCGTGGATGCGCGGCGCGCTGCGCGCCGGCGTGGCCTGCTGCGTCAAGCACTTTCCGGGGCATGGCGACACGCACGTCGATTCGCACTTGGACCTGCCGATCGTCGACAAGTCGCTGCCCAAATTGCAGGCGCTCGAGTTCGCGCCGTTCCACGCGCTGCGCCTTGAAGCGCCTGCGATGATGACGGCGCACATCGTGTACCCGCAGCTCGACCCCGAACACCCGGCCACGCTCTCGCGCAAGGTGCTCGGCGGTCTGCTGCGCGGCGAGTGGGGCTACGACGGCGTCGTGATCACCGACTCGCTGGTGATGAAGGCGATCCACGAGCGCTACGGCCATGACCGCGCCGCGGTGCTAGCCTTGCAGGCCGGCGCCGACATGGTGATGGCGCTCGGCAGTCAGGATGAGCAGCGCGCGGCGATCGATGCGATCGCCGCGGCGCGCGAGAGTGGCGCGTTGCACGACGACGCGCTGCGAACCGCACAGGCACGGCTGGACGCACTGGCGCGCCGCTTCCCGGCGCAGGGCGCGGCGTACCCGGCCGCGCAGCGCGCGCACGATGACACCTTGATGCGTGGCGCGTGGGCGCGTGCGCTGACGGCGATCGGTTCGCCGAGCGCGCCGCGGCGCGAGCAGCCACTGCGCGTCGTGACGCAACGCATCGTGCCCTGCGACGGCGTCTCCGAAGCCGGCCCATCGGGTGAGCAGGTCGCCGCGCTGTTTGCACGATTTACCGATGTGCAACTGGTGCAGCTCGACGACCTCGTGCGTTTCGAGGGCGAGATCGCGGCGCGGGATGGCCGTCGCACCGTGCTCGTCTCGAACCACCGCAACCGCTACGCGCCCGCGAGCCGGGGCTGGTGCCCCGACCTGCACATTGCGCTGTGGAACCCGTTCCAGGTGCTCGACATCGCTGCGCCTGCGGTTGTGACCTGGGGCTACGCCGACGGCGCGCTGGACGGCCTGCGCGCGTGGCTCGAAGGGCGTGCCGAATTGCCGGGCCGCTCGCCGGTGCATCTCACTCTTGCACGCCAGGATCTTCGATGACCCCCTCCCGCTCGCCGATGTCCTGGGTGCCGACGCTGTACCTCGCCGAGGGCCTGCCGTTCTACGCCGTCGCGCTGATCGCCGGCCTCATGTACAAGAGTCTGGGCGTACCGAACGAGCAGATCGCGCGCTGGACCGGCCTGCTCGGTTTCGCCTGGGTCTTCAAGCCGCTGTGGAGCCCGCTGCTCGAGGCGGCGCCGAGCAAGAAGTCGATGGTCGTGCTGTTCCAGGCGTGCAGTGCAGTCGGTCTCGGGCTCACCGCGCTGGCGCTGCAACTCCCGGCGTACTTCGCGCTCAGCATCGCGTTGCTGGCGCTGGTCGCGATCTCCGCGGCGACGCACGACATCGCCGCCGACGGACTGTATATCGCAAGCCTGAGCGACAAGCAGCAGGCGGCGTACGCGGGCTGGCAGGGCGCGTTCTTCAACGCGGCCAAGTTCATGTCGCTTGGCGGGCTGGTGATCCTGGCCGGCTACTTCGAAAAGCGCATGCCGGTGGCCAACGCGTGGATGCTGATTTTCGGCTCGCTCGCGCTGATGATGGCGACGCTTGCGCTGTACCACCTGTGGGCGCTGCCGGGTACACGCAACATCGCACGTGCCGACACCTCGGCCGGCAATGTCTGGCAGACGCTGGGCGACGTGATCAAAGAGTTCTTCCGCAAGCCCGGCATCTGGCTCGCGATCCTGTTCATCATCCTGTTCCGTGCCGGCGAGGGGCAGATCCAGACCATTGGTCCGCTGTTCCTGCGCGAGGCCCGCAGCCTCGGCGGCCTGGGCCTGACGACCGACGAGGTCGGCTGGGTCTACGGCACGGCTGGCACGATCGCCTTCTTGGTCGGCAGCGTCTGCGGTGGCTACTTCACGTCGTGGCTGGGCCTGAAGCGCGCGATGTTCATCCTGATCCTCGCGGTCAACCTGCCCAATGCGGTCTTCTACTTCCTCAGCACCGTGGCGCCGACGAGCCTGGGCGTGATCGCGACGGCGCTGAGCCTGGAGATGTTCGGCTATGGCTTCGGCTTTGTCGGCGTGATCCTGTTCATCATGCAGGTCGTGGCACCCGGCAAGTACACGACAGCCCACTACGCGCTTGGCACTGGCGTCATGCAGCTCGGCTTCGTGTTCTTCAAGATGATCAGCGGCGACATCCAGACCGCGCTCGGCTACCAGCACTTCTTCCTGTGGGTGCTAGTGTCGGCAATTCCGGTGCTGGTGCTGTCGCGCTTCTTGAAGATCGGCGACAAGGCCGCGGCGTGATGCGGGCGTCGTTCGTCGCCGCGTTGTTCGCGCTGCTCACCGGCTGCGCCTCGATGCCACGCGCCGACGACGGCGTGTTTTTCGACGACTTCAGTCAACCCGATCTCGCTTCACTCGCGCGCGATGGCTGGACCGTGCGCGAGAAACGCGGCCATCCCGGCCTTGATGGCGCTGGGTGGGGCTCGGGCGCCATCGCGCTCGTGCCCGATCCGCAATCCGGCGCCGGCGGCAATCGCCTGCTGCGCCTGAGCGCCAGCACCGATGGCACACCGCAGGGCACGACTCAGGCGCAGCTGTGCCACGCGCGCAAGTATTTGGCAGGCACTTATGCGGCCCGCGTGCGCTTCAGCGACGCCCCGGTACAGGGGCCGGAAGGCGATGTGGTCGTGCAGACCTTCTACGCGGTGAGCCCGCTGAAGTTTGACTTCGACCCCGAGTACAGCGAGCTCGACTGGGAGTACCTGCCCAACGGTGGCTGGGGCGATGCGCGCACGCGTCTGTACGGTGTCAGCTGGCAGACGGTGCGAATCGAGCCGTGGCTCGCGTTCAACCAGCCACACCAGGAGTTCCGTTCGATGGACGGCTGGCATGTGCTGTTGATGCAGGTGGCAAGCGGCACGACACGGCTCTTCATCGACGGCGAACTGCGGGCCGAGCACAGCGGGCGCAACTATCCGGTCGTGCCGATGTCGCTGAACTTCAGCGAGTGGTTCTCGCCCGGCGGTCTGCTGGCGGGTACCGTCGGCGTGGTTCGCCGCTACGAGCAGGATGTGGACTGGGTCTTCCACGCACGCAACCGTGTGCTGTCGCCGGCACAGGTGCAGGCCTCGGTCGAGGGGCTGCGTGCCGCCGGCACGACTCACACCGACAGCGTGCCGGCGGGCACGCCGGCGCTGGCCAGCCCTTGCGATTTCTGAACCCGTGCTGAACGACCGCGCGCGCGGGTCGATGCGTTGCGCGGCCTGACGGTCGCGGACACGCGCGAGTTCCGGCCCATGGGTGTGTTGCAACGCATCGGCGTCTGCTATGGCTGCGCCGGGTTGCTGGCGCTGCACACGCGGGAGCGCACGCTATGGTGGGTGTTCGCTGCGATCCTGATCGGCTATGACGCGCTGCTCGCTACGGGCGGACCGCTGACGAAGGCGGGGAACGTCGAGATCCGCATCGACAGCGCGTTGCTCGGACGTTTCGCCTTCGAGTTCGATGCGACCACCGGTTTGGGTCACGACCCCGAAGGCCTGCTGGCCAACGCTGCCGGCAATCGCGACGACGCTGCTCGGCGTGCGTGCCGGGGCGTGGCTGCGCTACGGTTCGGTGCGCACCTTGTGAGTCGCCGCCATCGTCGCGCTGTTGCTCGGCACGGCGTGGGCGCTCTGCCAGCCACTCAACAAGCAGCTGTGGACACCGTCGTTCGTGTTGTGGAGCGGTGGCTGGGCGCTCGCTGCACGCTCGCTCGCGCATGGGCTGGTCGATCGGCTGGGCCTGCCGGCGTTGGGTCGCGCGCAGGGGGTCAATGGGATCGCCGCCCATGCAGGTGCATGGCTGATGGTCTGTGCGCTCGAAGGTCTGCGTGGGGGCATACCGCTGTACGCGCACGGTTTTGCATGGCTCGCGCCGTGGGTCGGGTTTAAGGACGCGTCGCTGGCCTACGCGCTCGCGTTCACGGCGTTGTGGTGGGCGCTGATGCGCGGGCTCCCGCAGCGCGACCTGCGCCTGCGGATATGAACCGCATCAGGGTGCTTCGCTGAGCTCGGCGACCACGTCGTAGGTGTCGCCGCGGTAGATCGATTGCGAGAGCTCGATCGCGCGCCCGTCGCGCAGATAGCCGAGTCGCTCGACGAGCAGACCGGCGGCGCCGGGCGCAGCCTGCAGCAAGCGCGCCTGCTCGGGGTCGAGCAGCAACGCGCGCAGGCGCTGCAGCGCACGCACCGGGCGGTTGCCATGCTCGCCGAGTGCGTTGTAGAGCGAGGCGCCCACTGCTTCGAGCGAGGGCAAGCAGCTCGCGACGACGGTCGCGTACTCGATCGCCATCGGCGAGTCGTCGGCGAAACGCAGCCGGTGGAAACGGTAGACCTGCGAGCCGGGGCTGAGCGCGAGCTTGAGCGCTTCCTCCGGTGTCACGGTACCTTGAGCGCGCTTGAGCCACACGCTGTGCGGGCGGCTGCCGCGCGCGCGCATGTCCTCAGAGAACGAGGTCAGCTTGGCGAAGTTCTTCTCAACCCGGCTGCACACGAAATTGCCCGAACCCTGGCGGCTCACGAGCAGGCCTTCTTCTACCAGGCCTTCGATCGCCCGGCGCACCGTGATGCGCGAGACCGCGAAGTCTTCGGCGAGCTGGCGTTCGGAGGGCAGCGCGTCGTCGGGGCCGAGTACCCGGCTGTCGATCGCGTCGCGCACGGCACGCTGGAGTTGCTGGTACAGCGGCTGGGTGTCGTTCGGGTCGAGCGGCTTCAGGAATGAAGTGTTCATGCGGTCAGACATGGGCGCAGCGCAAGGGTGGGCGACACCCCGAGTGTGCCCCAGCCCGTGGTCTGGCTCGTGGCAATACCAATTTAAGTGCGCCGACCATACCAGCTCGCACGCTCTTTGCTAGGGTAGTTCATGGGTACTTGCCCCTGCCGCCGAAGCCAGAAGAATTTCTTCACATAGGCACAAAACGCGATTGCATTTCTGTCACATTGGTAGCATAGTGGCCTCTAGTGGTAGTGTATTGGTACGCAAATTGAATCTGGCTGTTACTTCCACAGTGGCTGGCGGCGCATTCAGCGGGGTGCGCAGCGCAGACCGACCTTCAATCACGGGCTTTTCGCGAGTGCGCTGGCCCGACACAAAGAGGCTCTCATGAACGTCAAACGGACCCCCATCGCATCCGCGGTTGCGCTCGCCCTTGCTGGCGTCGGCGCGTTCGCACCCGCCCATGCGCAGCAGGCGCCCGTCGCGCCTGCTGCGGCGGCATCCGCACCAAAGCCGGCGGCCGAGCCGGCCCAGCTCGAGTCGGTGACGGTCACCGGCATCCGGGCATCGCGCGAGAAGTCGCTGGAGCAAAAGCGCAACGCGGACACGCTGGTCGAGGTCGTCACGGCCGAAGACGTGGGCAAGATGCCGGACAAGAACGTCGCCGATGCGATCCAGCGTGTCCCAGGCGTGAACATCGCCTCGAGCGCGGGTGGCGAAGGTGGCTTCTCTGAAAACGACCGCGTCAGCATCCGAGGCACGAGCCCGAGCCTGACGCAGACGCTCATCAACGGTCACGCGGTCTCGACCGGTGACTGGTTCGTGCTGAACTTGTTCGGCACGACCGTCGGGCGCAGTGCGAGCTACTCGCTGTTGCCGTCGGAGCTGGTGGGCAAGATTACGGTTCACAAGAGCCAGACTGCCGATCTGCCCGAAGGCGGTGTTGCCGGCGCGGTGAACATCGAGACACGCCACCCGCTGGACTTCAAGAAGGGCTTCAGCGGCGAGCTGTCGCTTGGCGCGATGCACTCGAGCCTGGCAGACAAGACCGACCCGCAGCTCAGTGGCTTGATGGCATTCAAGAACGAAGAGAAGACCCTCGGGGTATTGATTCAGCTCTTCGACCAGAAGCAACGGCTGCGGCGCGACGGCTCGGAAGTGCTCGGCTACTACGCGATCAACAGCTCGGTGTTCGCTCCGGGCGCGACGACGATCGTCAACGGCACGGCCAAGCCGACGGCGAGCCTCAATGGCGTGCTAGCTCCGAGCCTGATCGGCGAGAGCCTGTTCGAACAGACGCGGCATCGCACGGGCGGCGCGCTCGAGGTTCAATTCAAGCCGACGAACGACATCACGCTCGGCGCGAGCATGTTCCAGTCCAATGTCGACGACACGAACATGAACACGAACTTCATGGCGTCGCCTAAGTGGCTGCTACAGGCTGGCATCGCGCCGACGAGCGCGACTCTGAGCGCGGACGGCAAGACCTTGCTGGGCGCGTCGTTCCCGGAAACGGGCGCTGCCAACTCGATCATCAACGACTCGGGCATCCGGCCTGGCGCGAAGCAGTCGTCGAACTACTTCAATCTCGATGGCAAGTGGAACGTGAACGACAAGCTCACAGTCGTTGGACAGGTCGGCAAGACGCACGGCGAGGGCCAGTCGCAAGAGTTCGCCTCGGAAGTCGGCAACGTCGGCGGCGCGGGCAACACGCCGCTGGCGCTGACCTACATGATGAACGGCGTCGGCCAGGCGCCGACGGTAGGCTTCACCAGTTCGACCGGCAAGGACTTCAGGTCGTACGCGAATCAGTATTGGAACTGGAACTTCGGCGCCCTCGTGAAGGTACCCGACGACGAGAAGTATGGGTCGCTCGACCTCGAATGGGCTGCCGACAGTGGTGTGCTGGAGTCGATCAAGTTCGGTGCGCGCGTGACCGACCATACCCGCAACAACGGCAACTGGCTGTCGAGTGGCCCGAACTGGGCAAACCCCAAAGTTGGCACAACCCTGCCGGTGTGGACCGGCGGCACCTACCCGAGCAACTTCGGTTCGGCCTTCGGTGCGCCGTTCACCGGCCAGTTCCGCCTCGACCCGGCGGCACTCGCGCAGTGGGCCACGGTCTCCACCGTCGCCAACCCGAATCCGAACGCGACCTTCAACTACGACCCGGTCCAGCGCCATGAATGGAGCAACGACTTCGAAGTGGCGGAGAAGACCAACGCCGGATACGTCATGGGTAACTTCGCTGGCAGCAACTGGCGCGCCAACGCCGGCGTGCGCGTCGTGCAAACGAAAGGCCACTACTCGACGCTGCGCAATCCGAACTCGACCGATCCGGCGTCCAACATCGACAGCTCGTCGCTGTTCGGCCCGTTTGTCAAGGAGTTCACCGACCGTTCCTATGTCGACGTGCTGCCCAGTGCGAACTTGAAGTACCAGCTTTCAAAGGATGTGGTGCTGCGCGCGGCCGTCGCCAAGGCGATGGCGCGTCCGGACTACACAGCGCTGAGCTCGACCACCTCGCTCAACGACCAGCTCAATACCGGTAGCTCGGGCAATCCGAATCTGGACCCGGTTCGGTCGACGAACTTTGACGTGGCGGCGGAATGGTATTTCGCACCGAAATCGATCGTGTCGTTCGGCGTGTTCCACCAGCAGTTCAAGTCCTTCGTGGACTACCAGGTGGCGCCAAGCACCCACTTCAGCGATCTGCACCAGCGGATGGAAACCTACAACATTACGCAGCCGATCAACGTGGGCGCCAAGAACACCGGGTTCGAGCTGGGCTACCAGCAGCCAATCATGGGCAACTTCGGCGTGAATGCCAACTACACATACGCCGACGGCAAGGTTGACGGCGGTGGCGAAATGTCGGGCAACTCGAAGAACACCTACAACCTGGAAGGGTTCTACGAAGGCGAGAAGCTCAGCGCACGCCTGGCCTACAGCTACCGATCGGCGTTCTACGGCAGCTACGACCGCGGCGTGAAGATGCACATGGACAGTGCAGGCACCCTGGCCGCATCGCTCAATTGGCGCATCAACGACACGTTCTCGGTGAGCCTGGAAGGCCTGAACCTCAACAATCCGACGCTGAAATACTACGGCGACAATCGCGAGCAGCCGCGGGCGTTCTATTCCAACGGGCGTCAGTATTATCTGACGTTGAGAGCGAAGGTCTAGGCGCCAAGCTGTTCGGGGTTTGCATGGGCGGGGCGGCGAGCGGCCCCGCCCTTTTCGTTTTCAGGCCTCGCAGGGCTTTCGAGGATCGTTGCCGATGGTGTTGTCGTGGAGTCTCTTGATTGCGCGCCCCGTCGTCCTGGCGTTGCCGCTGTGGCTCTCGGCCTGTGCGGCTGCGAACAGCGGCCCGCACGTCCTTGTCCACGGTCCGTACAAGGATCTGACGGTCCTGATCGACAGCGACTCGCACGTCATCGCGACCCGCGTCGGCGGTGCGACCGTGCCGGTGACCGCCGTGTTGCCTCCCGGGAGCACACTGAGCTGGGCGTTCGCCACCGGCGAGTGCGGCAGCGAAACCTTGGGCGGGCTCGACGCCAGCCGCGTGGCGCAAGTCAACGTCACGGCATTCAATCGCGCCGGGCTTAACTACATCGTTTCCACCGGTGGCGAGGGCGGCGTGTTCACCTGCGGCAGCGACGCTGGCATGGAGGCCTTCATCGCGCGCTATGCCTCGCCGCGCCTGGTCGGAATTGATTTCGACATCGAGGCCCGGCAGACGTCCGACATGGTGGATGCACTGGTGCGTCGCGTGGTTGCCGCGCAGCGCAGGCACCCGCATCTGCGCTTCAGCTTCACGCTCGCGACCCTCGCTGCCGCCGACGGCTCGCGCGCGGGCCTGAACGCGCAGGGGCTCAGCGTTCTGCAGGCGATCCGCAGCCATGGGCTGGCAAACTACACGATCAACCTGATGGTGATGGACTACGGTCCACCCGCGCCCGCCAACTGCGTCGTCGCTAATGACGTCTGTGATATGGGCGCTTCGGCGATCCAGGCGGCCGAGAACTTGAACACGGCGCAGGGCGTGCCATTCGGGCAGATCGCGCTGACGGCCATGATCGGCGTCAATGACGTGGCGGCCAACGACTTCACGATCGCGGACGCCACGCGTCTCGCGCGCTACGCGCGTGAGCGCGGTCTGGCGGGCCTGCACTTCTGGGCGCTGGACCGCGATACGCCGTGCCCGCGCCCGGCCCAAGGCGCCTCGGCGGGGTGCAGCGGGATCGAGTCCGTGCCCGCGCTGGGCTACCTCCAGGCCTTCGAGCGCGGCCTGCGCTGAGGGCACCGGGACCGGCTCGGCCGGGCCCATTTCTACCTGCTATACTCCGCGGTTCGTCTTGGAGGGGTGGCCGAGTGGTTAATGGCAGCAGACTGTAAATCTGCCCTCTAACGAGTACGCTGGTTCGAATCCAGCCTCCTCCACCAGGGCGAACCGGTTTAGCAGGGTGTTTCGTA
>JANYBE010000183.1 GCA_025360945.1 Rhizobacter sp.
TGAAGGTGTAGCTCAGGCCATCCGGCGCCGCGACCCAGCTTTCGGCCAGGCCGGGGATCACGTTGGTGTGCCGAGGTCGAACTCGACCAGGCGGTTGAACATCGGCACCGAGACGGCGTCGAAGGTCGTGCCGGTCGTGTAGTACTGCGGGTTGAAGCCCTCGGGGCTGCCTTCGGAGCAGTACACCAGCGTCTTGGCCGCGAACGCGCCGGCACTGCAGGTCAGCAGCGCAGTGGCTGCGAGTGTGGTGAGCGCGAAGCCGCGAGTTGTCTTCATGGGCAAGTCCCGAGAGTTGGGTGGGGTGCTCTTCGTGGGAGCGGGGATCAATGATAGGCGGCGTGCAAATCTCTACGCGCCCGGGTTCCCCCTAGCAATCCTTCTGCCAGTGTTCTATGCCAGCGCGTGCAGCGCCATCAGCCAGAGTGGCGCCGTGACGGCGAACGCGAGCGTCGAGAACACGGTGGCCGCGGTCGTTTCGGCCTCGAGCGCGCGATAGCGCTGCGCGAAGATCAATGCGTTGCTGCCGATCGGCATCGCGGCCATCATCACGACGACGGCGAGCGCAACGCCGTTCAGATGAAACCCCCAGTGCGCGATCGTCAGCACCAGCGTGGGCAGCACCAGCAGCTTCAGCACCGACAGGCCGAGCGCCGTCTTCACCGCTCCTCGCACGCCGTAGTATGCGAGCGACATGCCGATTAGCACCAGGCACAGCGGCACGACCGCCTGGCCGAGCGTCTGCAGGATCTCGTCGGTCACCGCGGGCAACGGCAGGCCCAGCGCGTTCCAGGCCATGCCTGCCAGCACCGGCAGCACGACCGGGTGGATGACGGTGTTGCGCGCGGTCCTCAGCAGCGTGGACACGAGGTGCGTGTCGGCATGGTCGTGGCGCGCGATATCGAGCTCGACCAGCGTGGTCGCCAGCGACAGCAGCACCAGCGCGTGCAGGCTCACGATCGCGAGGTGGATCGCCAGGCCCGTCTCGCCGAACAGCGCCGCGGCCATCGGGATGCCGACCTGCACCGAGTTGCCGAACACCGCGGTGATTGCGCGCACGCTCGGCCCCGCGGGCGGCAGCGCGCCGCGCGTCACGCCGCGCCGCTGCCACGCATAGACGACGAGCAGCATCGCGACCATCGGCACGAAGATCGCGACCAGCGTGCCCCAGGGCATGGTCTTGAACTCGATGCGTGCGGTAGTGCGAAACAGCAGCGCGGGCACGAAGATGAAGTACGCGGCATTCGCAAGCGTGCGCGCCGGATCCGCCGCGCTGCCACCGGGGCCAAGCCATTTCAGTTTGCCGACGATCCAGCCGACGACCACGATCGCGAAAATCGCGAGCAGTTTGAAGATCACGACGGAGGGCATGCGCGCGAGTATCTGCGATGGCATGCCCCGCAATGGAACGCGCCTGCACCGGGATCGACACATCGACCCGCCCGAGCCCGTTTTCTTACGTGCGCTGGCGCACATACACAGACGACCTTGTGACGTAGCGTGTACGTCGTAATAAGTTGAAGTCAACGTTGTGGCCTCTCGCGGCGGACTCGGACACGTGTATTGCCGGCGCTGTCTGAATCTTGCGTAGGAGAGCTCTGACATCCGGTTGCATGCGCACCTGCGCAGTGCGCCTATTTCATCGTCGTTAGCCTCTAACGTCAGATCTGAGTGGCACGTTAGCTGCTGTGTCAACGCAAGCACACATTCGAGACGTTTGAGCACAAATTCGGGGCCACGCAAGCATAGGCGAACCAGAGAATTCGCCCCCTGCGTGGCTCGAATGTTGCAACGCAGCATTGGCCTGTCAACAAATGCCGCAAGGCCGGGAGATGCTTCATGAATGCCGCGAATTTTGTAGCGGGTTCCCGCATGGCGAACCACGCGTCCACGTCCAGCACGAGACTGAGCGAGACACTCGTGCTGCGGCTCAATCAGGTCGTCGCGTTGCTGCTGTTGCTGCTGTTGAGTCCGCTGCTGATCGGCATTGCATTTCTGATCTGGAAGCGCGACGGCGCACCGGTGCTGTTCGCCCACTACCGCGTCGGCTTGGACGGCAAGCTCTTCCGTTGCATGAAGTTCCGCTCGATGCTGCGCAACTCCGAGCAGGTGCTTGCCGATCTGCTGCGCGACGACCCGCGTGCGCGCGACGAATGGGCGCGAGACCAGAAGCTGAAACACGATCCGCGCATCACCTCGATCGGGCGCTTCCTGCGCCATAGCAGCCTGGACGAGCTGCCGCAATTGCTGAACGTGCTGCGCGGCGAGATGAACTTGGTCGGACCGCGCCCGATCACCGTGGCCGAGCTGACGCGCTATGGCAGCGTGCGCTGGCATTACCTGAGCGTGCGCCCCGGAATCACCGGCCTGTGGCAGGTCAGCGGCCGCAACGACACGACCTACGAGGAGCGCGTTTCGCTCGACCGGCGCTACGTCGAGCAACGCTCGCTGCTGGGCGATCTCGCGATCCTGGCCAAGACGGCGCGTGTAGTCGTGCGGCGCGAGGGTGCGCGCTGATGAAACGAGAGCCCGAACCGGCCCTGCCGGGCAGGGTGCTGCACGTCGTGGGTCGGGTCACCGACGACGTGCGCAGCTTTCTTGGACCGGCGACGCATGCGCTCGCCCGCGCCGGTCGCGAGCAGGCCATCGTCATGATCGACGAGCTGCGCTACCGCCAACATGTTGCCAGTTTGCATGTCGCCGCGGAGCTGCTAATGACGCCGAGTCTGCGCAATCCGATCCGGCAGTGGCGTGCGGTCATGCGCGCCTGCCGGCAGGCGATGCGCAGCGGCCCATTGGAGGCCGTGCACCTGCATGGTTTGCTCCCTGGCCTGGTCGGAGCGCGTGCCGCCAGCGCCTCGAACGTTACGGCACCCATCTTCTTCTCGCCTCACGGCTCACGCGCGCTCACCACCCGGCGCGGCCTCGGGACGCTGGCGCTGTGGGCGGCGCGCCCGCTGCTGCGTCCGTCGCGCAGTGCCGCGATCGTCGGCCTGCCTTGGGAGACGCAGGTGTTCGAGCAGTGGAAGTCCACCGACCTCGTCGAAAGCCCGGTGAGCAAGGTTTTCTTTGCGTCACCACGCACAGAGGCAAGGCATCCGCTGATCGTCGCCGGCGGCCGAAGCCGAGGCGCTGGTGATGCCGTGTTGCTGGCCCAAATCGCGGTGCTGCTGAGTGGCGAAGACCTGCGGGTCAGCTTCAACTGGATCGGGGCGGTGGAGGAGGCCCTGCGCGTGCGGCTGAACGCCGCCGGCGTCGGTGTCTTCGACGTGAGCAGCGACGACGAGTGCGCTTCGCGCCTCGCGCCGGGATGGATCTACCTCGCGCCGGGGCGCTCGCGCGACTCTCCGACACTGCTGATCGAGGCCATGGCGGCGGGCTTGCCGTGCGTCGTGTTCGACTGCGAGGAGCACCGCGAGCTGATTCAGCACGGCGTGACCGGTTACCTGTGCGAGACCGAGCGCGACATGATCGATGCCATCGCCGCGCTGATTGATGACGCCGCGCTGCGCACTCGCATGGGGCAATCGGCCCGACACGAGGCGCGGTGTCGGTTCGGCGAGTCGCAGTTCGATACCAAGTTGCTGGCGGCTTATGCCTTGCCAGGTTGAGCACGAAAGGCAAGTAGATGAACTCCTCGCAATTGATGGATGTCCTGACCGCCCGCTGGCGGCTGGCCGTGGCGACGCTGCTGCTGGTGACCGTCTGCGCCTGGGCGGTGAGCTGGCTTTTGCCGAAGAAGTACACGGCGACGGCCGCCGTCTTGGTCGACTCGCGCGGCGTGAGCGCCTTGGGCAACAGCACGGCCGAACTCTCGCAAAACGGCAATCAGCAGGTGATGGCGACGCAGGCCGATCTGATCGGCTCGGAGCGCGTTGCGAGGCGCGTCGTCGCGCTGCTGAACCTCGAAGCCGAGCGGACGATGCACGAGCGCTGGGTCGATGAAACGCATGGCGAGGGCGACGCGCAAGGTTTCATCGCGCAGCTGCTGCTAAAGAAGCTCGACGTCAAGCCGAATCGCGATTCGAACGTCCTCAACATCGTGTTCACCGGCGGCAGTCCGACCTACGCAATGAATGTCGCCAACGCGTTTGCGCGCGCCAGCATCGACACAAATCTCGACCTCAAGGTCGAGCCCGCGCGGCAGTTCGCTGGCTGGTTCGACGAACGCATTAAGACCTTGCGCAGGGACCTCGAAGCCGCGCAGCAAAAACTGACGGCCTATCAGCGGCAAAAGGGTCTGCTGGTCGGGGGGACCGGGCAGATCGACATCGAGAATGCCAAGCTCGCACAGCTGAACGCGCAGCTGGTGGAAATACAGGCGGCTCGCTCCGAAAGCAATTCACGCCAGGCGCAAGCGCGCGGCAACGCACGAACCTCGCCGGACGTGATGAATAACGGCGTGATTGCGACTCTGCGTGGCTCGATCACCGTCGCCGAGACCAATCTGAAGCAGCTCGGAACGCTCTACGGTGACCAGCACCCGCAGGTGATCACCGCGCGCGAGCAGCTCGGGTCGCTCAAGAGCGAGCTCGAGCGCGAGATGCAGTCGGTGGCGCGTTCGGTGACGACCTCGAACACCGTCAACGAGCAGCGCGAGGCCGAGACCCACGCGGCGCTGGCAGCTCAGAAAGCCCGCGTCCTCGCGCTCATGAACGGCGCGAACGACGTGACGGTTCTGCAACGCGACGTCGAAAGCGCACAGCGTGCACTCGAGGCAGCCACGACGCGGCAGTCCCAGACCTCGCTCGAGTCGCAGGTCCAACAGACCAACATGTACCTGCTGTCGCCGGCGGTCGAATCCGTCATTCCGTCGCACCCGAAGATCCTGCTCAACACGGTTTGCGGCGCCGCGTTGGGGCTGCTGCTGGGCATCACGCTGGCGCTGTGGCGCGAGTCGCGAAACCCGCTGGTGCGAAGCGCGGAGGATCTCGGCGTCGTGCTGCGACTGCCAGTGCTGGTCACGCTTCCGCGCGCCAACTTGCGTTCGGGTCCCCCCAGCGCACGCCGCCTGGCGAGCCGTATCGTCCCGTCATGACTCGCCACCGGAGCCAACTGCCATGGACATGAAATCTCCCGACGCGACCTTGCTGCGCATCGGCCAGAGCAAGTTGGTGAAAGCCACTCGCTCGATCGGCCAGATCCTCGTCGAGGCGAAGTTCCTGGACGCCGAAGCCGCGCTGCGGATCGCGCAGGCGCAACAGGAACACGGCCTCAGATTCGGCGAGGCGGCGGTCAAGCTCAAGCTGCTGACGATGGCCGACATCGAGTTCGCGCTGGCCCGGCAGTTCGAGTACCCGTACCTGGATCAGGCCGACGGCTCCGTGTCACGCAACGTGGTCTCGGCGTTTCGGCCCTTCGGTGCCTTCGCCGAGCAGATGCGCTCGCTGCGCACGCGGCTGTGCATGCAGCAGGCCGCCAACCCGCTGGTTGCGCGCACGATCGCAGTCCTCAGCGCGATGCCTGGAGAAGGCCGCAGCTTCGTCGCCGCCAACCTCGCGGTGGCGTTTGCGCAGATGGGCGAGAGCACCTTGCTGATCGATGCCGACCTGCGATCTCCGACCCAGCATCTTCTGTTCAATCTGCCCTCCCGCGTCGGCCTGAGCAACATCCTGTTGGGCCGCTCCGGTCCCGAATGCATGGCCAAGGTGGCGCACTTTTTCGACCTCTCGGTGCTCACCGCGGGATCGACGCCGCCGAACCCGCAGGAGCTGCTCAGCCGCTCGCGTTTCGCCGCCCTGCTCAACGAAGCCTCGGAGGCGTTCGATGTCGTCATCGTCGACTCGCCCGCTGTATCGCGGTGTGCCGACGCCCAAATCATCGGTGCGCGAGCCGGCTCGAGCGTGCTCGTGACGCGCATCCACAAGACCGACGCGAAGCAGCTGCGGCGCGCGCATGCCGCGCTGTGCGAATGCGGCGCGAATATTGTCGGCACGGTGCTCAACGATGCCTAGCCGCGCGTGCGGGCCACGAGCGTGACATGAAGCTGCCGTTCGCGCGCTTCCCGCGGCTTGGCGGCGGTCTGTCAACTGCCGCCGCACAGACCGCGCCGCACACGCAATTGCCCAGCGCGCGTGTCCTGGGGTTCACGCTGCTGTTCGCGCTCGTGTTG
Organism: Rhizobacter sp.; assembly: GCA_025360945.1. GTDB lineage: Bacteria > Pseudomonadota > Gammaproteobacteria > Burkholderiales > Burkholderiaceae_C > LMDS01. Next base: position 6,110 of record JANYBE010000183.1, read on the forward strand.
TCTGTCTTCGAAGGGCCGATCCGCTACAGCCTCTACCTGGTCGATCTGGACTCGCTCATCTTCGTGCGCGATGCGTTGATGGTCGCCGCACTGCTGGCCTTCGTCGTGGCCCGCGTGCCGGTCCGGGCCGTGCCCGCTTCGGTCGGCGTCTTTGCAGTCTTGGCCGTCGTCCACGGCGTGGTGAGCTTGGTCAATCTCGGCACACCGATCGCCGCGGTCTACGGCCTGAAGATGTTCGTCCCCGCGCTGTGCGGCTTTCTTGCTGCAGAGGCCCTCTTCAAGCCCGGCTCGCGTGTGATGCGTCTGGTCGCGCTGATGTGGATCGCCTCGGTAATCGGTGCCGCGATCGATCGGTTTTGGATCGACTACCCGTGGGTCGGGCTCAACGTCGACCTTGGGGGCTTGAGCGTCTACCTCGGTCGCGACTGGCAGAGCACGCTGCTCAAACGCGTCGGTGGGCTCACCCGTTCCTCGATCAACCTGGCCATCGACCTGCCGCTGCTCAGCTTCATGCTCCTGATCGGCGTGCGCAGCCGCGTGATCCGAGGGTTGATCTGCGCGCTCACGGTGACGGTGCTGGTGTGGACTACGCAGAAGGGCGCAATTCTGGCCTACGTACTGGCAGTGCTGGCGCTGCTGCTCTCGCACCGAAAGCTCACGATGCCGCTGAAGGCGGCGGTCGTTATCGCGACCTTCGTGATGGTGTTCGCGCCAACCGTGCTCGTTCACTACACCATGCCGCGCGACAACGGTGTGTTCAGCTTCGAGTCCTTCTACGAGCGCATCGGCCAGATGTGGCCGGATGCATGGAGCTGGATCGGCCGATTCCCGCCCTATGTGATGGGCGTCGGTCTGGGCGGAATCGGCGGCGCGCAGCGCTTCTTCGCACCCGACTACTTCAACGCGGCGGATAACCTGTTCGTCTACCTGTTCGCCAGCTTCGGTGTTGCCTCGCTGGCCTATCTTGGCGCGGTGGTGCTGATCGCGCTGAACGCGCAGATTCGCGCCTTCCGGCGTGACGGCGTCGTGCTCGCCTCGCTGGTGTTCCTGCTGATGTATGGCTTCGTCATCTCGCTGGTGGAGGATCAGATCGCTGCGCTTTGGCTGGGCGCGGCGCTGGGCTGGCTGGCCCGACTCCAGCCCGCTGCACGCGCCGTCGTGGCGCCTGCGCCTGTGGGTTCGCAACTCCGGCAAGGGATCGACGCGAGCGGGGGAGCCCTCTGATGGACTTCACGTTGCTGCGACTGCTGCTTGCACTTTCGGTCGTGTTCGTGCACTTCCACCACCTGACCGGTGTGGCGGTCGATTGGGCGCCCGGCCTGTCGTCGACGGTCGCTGTGCAGGGCTTCTTCGTCGTCAGCGGCTGGATCGTCACGGCCAGCTGCGAGTCCTCGAGCGGCAACGGCGCATTCTTCGTGCGACGGCTCGCGCGGCTTTACCCGCTGTATGCGGTGGTCGTGATCGCGCAGGCATTCGGCGTCTGTGTGCTGATGGGCTTTCCGGACAACGCGGCGGGCGCTTTGCTGCGCTATCTCGCCGCCAATCTTGCCTTCGCGAATTTTCTCGAACCCAGCCTGCTCGGCTTCCTAGACCGCGCCGCGGTCCCGGCGATCAATCCGAGCCTGTGGACACTGAAGATCGAGGTTCTCTTCTACCTGACGGTGCCGGCGCTGGTGATCCTTCAACGGCGCTTCGGCCTGAAGGCGCTGCTCGGCTTGTTCGCCGCATCGACGCTGTTTTTCTACGTGGTTGAACCGCTTTCGCCGGAACTGGCCAAGCAACTGCCGGGACAGCTGCGCTTCTTCATCGCCGGCATGGTGTGCCGGCTGCTGCTGGTCAGAGGCCACGCGCCGCGGCGCTGGGACAGCGCGGTGCTCGCGGTCGTCGGCCTTGGCGGGCTGGCGCTGGCCCAGCGCTTCGACTCCAGCCTGGCGATGGCGGCGCTGCAGCCAGTGTTCGTGACTGCCTTCGTTGCCGCCGCGGGGGCACTCCTGCCGCGGCCGGCGGGCGCGCCCGACATCTCCTTTGGCGTGTACCTCGTGCACGCGCCGCTGATTCAGTTTGCGCTGTACGCTGGTTGGCTGCCGGCGGGTACGCTGGGGATGATCTGGGTCCTGGCCATCACGCTGACAGTGTCGGCCGCAAGCTACTACTTCATCGAGCGTCCTGCGATCCGTGCTGGGGGCCGATGGTCGAAGCGCCTTTCCAACCCCGCCCGCGCCCACGGCGCCATCGCAGGCATCACATGACACGTGTCGATCACGCCCCGGCCCGTTTCGGGCTTGCCAGCGCGGCGCGCGCGCTGCGTCGGCGCATCGTCCACCCGCTGTTTCGATGGCTCGTCGGCTTGCTGCCTGACCGCCTTGCGATCCAGCTGCTGTACCTCAGAGGCTTCGGCCGCTTCATCGATTTCGATCACCCGAGAACGCTCACCGAGAAGATTAACTGGCGCAAAGTCTGCCAGCGCGATCCGCGCTTCCGGCGCTATTCCGATAAGCTCCTGAGCAAGGCGCTGGTGGCCGAACGAGTGGGCGCGGACCACGTGATTCCCGTGCTGTGGAGCGGTGAGTCCGCGGACGAGATTCCGTTCGACGCGCTGGAGCCTCCTTACGTCATCAAGACGAACCACAGTTGCAACACCAATCTGTTCGTCCGCGATCGCGCGGAGCTCGACCCGGAGCGGGTGCGCGCGACCTTTCGCGGCTTTCTCGCCCGGCCTTATGCACCGCTGCTGCGCGAATGGGGCTACATCGGCATTGCCCGGCGGATCTTCGTCGAGCGGATGCTGCTGACCCCCGAAGGTAAGCCACCCGAGGACTTCAAGTGCTTCGTGTATCACGGCCGGGTCCGGTTCATCCAGTACGACCGCGACCGTTTCGAACATCACACGCGCGCGTACTTCGACCGCGAGTGGCGGCGTCTGCCGGCGAAGGTGCTCTACCCGCAAGTCGACACGGACGTCGATCGCCCAGCGCGGCTGGCCGAGATGCTGGCGATCGCCGAGGCCATCGGCAGCGAGTTCGATTTCGTGCGCGTCGACCTGTACCACACCGAGCAGGGCGTGTTCTTTGGCGAGGCCACGTTCTACCCCGGCGGCGGGTTCGACGCCTTCGAGCCGGCCGAGTGGGACGCGGAGTTCGGCCGCCACTGGAGGCTAGCGCCGATGCGAGCCGACGGCGCGCGCGCGCCGCTCGTGGCGACGGGTGCGGGGTCGGCGCGGCCCGACCGTGCCGCATCGTTCGTGGCGATCCTGATCTGCACGTATCGAGGGGCGAGCTATCTGCGCCGACAGCTTGACACCATCGTTGAGCAGACCCACCAGGACTGGATCATCTACGCGTCCGACGATGGCTCGGACGACGACACGCTGACCATCTTGCACGAGTACGAGCGCGCTCTCGGAGCTGCGCGGCTGCGCATCTTCGCCGGCCCACGCTGCGGCTTCGCCGCCAACTTCCTGTCGCTGATCGGGCGCGACGAAGTGCGCGGCGACCACTACGCGTTCACCGATCAGGACGATGAGTGGGACCGGTGCAAGCTGGAGCGCGCGGTCGCCACGCTGCGCGCTCGTCCTGTCGCCCAACCGGCGCTTTACGGGTCGAGGTCGGAGCTGATCGACGACGAAGGGCGGCACCTGGGTTTCTCGCCCGCGTTCACCAAACCGCCTGGCTTTTCGAATGCGCTGGTGCAGAACATGGTGACCGGGAACACGATGGTCATGAACGCTGCCGCGATGGCGCTGATGCGCGCCGCGGGCACCGATGTCCAGGTGTCGGCGCACGACTGGTGGGCCTACCTGCTGGTGACCGGCAGCGGTGGCGAAATGATCTACGACCGCTACCCAACGATCCGCTATCGCCAGCACGGCAGCAACCTGTACGGCGCCAACACCTCTTGGCCGGCGCGGTGGATGCGGGTGAGTCGGCTCTTCAAGGGGGACTTCCGCCAGTGGAACACGCAAAACATTGCGGCGCTGCGGCTCAACTGGCCGCTGCTCTCGGAACAGAGCCGCCGCCATGTCGAGTTGTTTGAGCGCGCGCGCACGGCCTCGGCGCCCGGCCGCTTGTTCCACCTGTTGCGCGCCGGCGTGTATCGCCAAACCTGGGACGGCCAGCTCGGTCTTATGGTCGCTGCCCTCGCACAAAGAATCTGACCGGAGCGTCATGAAAGTCCTTCTCGTCAACAAGCTGTACAGCCCCGACGTCGGCGGCGGTGCCGAACTGACGCTCGCCGACCTGGCCGCGGGCCTGCAGGCGCGCGGCAACCAGGTGATGGTCGTGACCACCACGTCCAGCGACGCCGTCGTCGAGCACGAGGTGGCGGGCGTGCGTGTCACGCGGCTGCCTTTGCGCAACATCTACTGGCATCACGGCGGGGCACGGCGCGGTGCGCTGCAACGCATGCTGTGGCACGCGCGCGATGCGCACAACGCGGCCATGGGTCGCGCCGTCGGCGAGGTGATGCGCCGCTTCGACCCCGACGTGGTCTCCTTTCACAACCTAGCGGGCTTCTCGACAGCGGCCTGGGAAGCGGCCTTCAGGCAGCGCAAACCCGGCGTCCAGGTGCTGCACGACTACTACAACCTGTGTCCGCGTTCGCAGCTGTTTCGCGATGGCCACAATTGCGCCATCCCGTGCACCTCGTGCGGCTTGTTTCGACGCGGGCGCGCGGCTCAGTCGAATCAGCTGAAGGGTGTCATCGGGGTGAGCCGTGCCGTACTCGACGCGCATCTGCGCAACGGCCTCTTCGCCGAAGTCGGGGTGCGCCGGGTGATCAACAACGCCCGGCCGTTCGGCGGCGCGCCGGCGCGCGACTACCGGCCGACGGCGCGGACCTTCGGCTTCATCGGAACCGTGGCCGAGTGGAAAGGCATTCGCCAGTTGCTGGATGCGTTTTGTAGCGTCGCGGCGCGCGCCGATCTGCCGACGCTGCGCCTGCTGGTGGCGGGCGAAGGCGATCCGGCGTATGTCGAGAACTTGCGCACCCGCTATGCGTCCGACCGCATCGAGTTTCTCGGCCGCATGAGCCCGGCCTCGTTCTACGAGCGCATCGATGTCTCCGTCGTGCCCTCGATCTGGCACGACCCGTTGCCCGGCGTTGTGTTCGAGTCGCTGCTGTACGGAGTGCCGGTGATCGGTGCACGGCGCGGTGGTATTCCCGAAATGATCACCGACGGGGTCGACGGGCTGCTCTACGAACCCGACGAGCCCGGTGCGCTGGCGAGCGCTATCGCAGAGATGGTGACGACGCCGGGGCGCGTGGCCGAATACGGGCTGCGTGCCGGCGCGGGTTCGGGCCGGTTTGCCGACATGGGGCGGGTCGTGACCGAGCACTTATCGGTCTATGACGCGGTGGCGGGGAGATGAGCTTGCGCGCCTGTCTCGCGGCGCTTGCCGTCGCCGCGGCCTCGCTACTGTCGCCACTGCCGGGCTTCGCCGTGGTGCTGCCTGCCGACTGCGGTGCGCTGAACGTGCGCAACTTCGGCGCGAAGGGCGATGGAAGACACGATGACACCGAAGCGATCCGGGCCGCGATGTTGGCCGCCCAGGTCGATCAGGCCAAGGTGTTCTGGCCGGCGCGAATCGTCTACTTCCCTGCCGGCACCTACCGCGTCACCGACACGCTGGCCAAGCGCGATGCTCAAGGCCGCTACCTTAGCTCGATGAGCCTGATGGGCGAAGCCCGCGACCGGGTTCGCATCAAGCTCGACGACGCGGCCCCCGGCTACGACCAGCCCGGCGTGCCCAAGGCCGTGATCTACACCTCGTCGTCGCTGCTTGGCGGCGGCCCGTGGGCCGGCGGCAAGGACTACATCAACAAGGGCGAGGGCAACGACGCCTATGGCAACTACATTGAAGACATGACCGTCGACGTCGGCCGCGGCAACCCGGGGGCGGTGGCAATCGACTACATCGCCAGCAACGTCGGCGCGATCCGCCGTGTGCGGCTGGTCGCGGGCGAAGGCAGCGGGCGAACCGCGCTGTCGATGGAGCGGCAGTGGCCCGGGCCGCTGCTGGTCTCCGACGTGAGCATCGAAGGCTATGCGCGCGGCATCGCGGTGAAGCACCGCGAATACAGCGTGACGCTGGAGAAGCTGCACCTGAGTGGGCAGACCGAGGTCGCGATCCGCAACGAGGGCAACTCGATCGCGATGCGTGGTGTAGACATCGAGACCGGCGCGCTGGGCATCCTGAACATCGCGCCGGAAGGTCTGATCGTGGGCGAGCAGGTGACGCTGCGGCTCACCCGGGCCCAGGCCGCCTGGGCCGACAACCGGGGCTACATGACCCACCGCAACGTGCGCGTGTTGCCACCCGCGCCGGACGACGCGCTCGCGGCAAAGAGTCAGCCCTCGCCGCGAGACGGCGCGTATTTCAGATCGCAGCGCCTGCCGGACTTTGAGGCGGGCTGGGAACTGCCGGCACTGCCGACCCCGGCGCCCTGGTCGCCGCCGCTTTCGCGCTGGGCGAGCGTAGTGCAATTCGGTGCGCGACCTGATTCGGGCGAGGACGCGACCACGGCGATACGCATGGCGATGCGGTCCGGGGCCGAGGTCGTGTACTTTCCCTCCGGCCGCTACGTGATCAGCGATTCGATCGATGTGCCGGCCCGGGTGCGTCGCATCGACGGCATGCTGTCGTCGATCACGATCGACAAGCGCGTGGCCTCGTTTGCCCGCGAGACCGGCATGTTTCGTGTTGCCACTGACGGAGAGCCGCTGATGATCGAGCGGATCGCTCTGGACAACGAAGGGCGAGGAGCTCAACTCGGCATCGAGCACGCTGGCATGCGCACGCTGGTGCTGCAGGACTTTATCGCCTATGCGGTCGCGGCGGTGCATCGCAAGGCCTTCGGTGGCAGACTGTTCCTCGAAAACACCAGCGTCGGGCCGATCCGCCTGGACGGGCACGAGGGCGTATGGGCAACGCAGCTGAACACCGAAGGAACCGGTGTGCGGATCGTCAACAACGGCGCGCCGCTGTCCATCTTGGGGCTCAAGTCCGAGCAGAACGCGACCGTGGTCGACAACCAGGCCGGGGCGCAAACCGAAGTGATCGGCGGGCTGCTCTACCTCGTCAATGTGCCGCTGCCCGGCCGTCCGGCCTTCGTCAACCACCCCGGTGCACGCCTGACGGTGGCATACGCCGAATCGTCCTATGTCCCGAACAGCACCTACCAGCAGCACGTCGTCGACATGGGTGCAGGTGGTGGGCTGCGGGTCGTCGCAGCGGAGCAGCTGCCGCCGCGCGGGACTGCCCGAATCCTGCCGGGCCTGACGCTGCCGACGGTACCGTCCAGCGGCGCGCCTGCGGCACCGTAGCACGGCCGACGACGGAAGCGAACCGAACATGAAGCTGCTGGTGAATCTCTCGATGCTCGGGCCGCGACCTACCGGCCTGGGGGTTTACGCCGGCCACTGCGCGCAGGCGGCGGACGCGGCGTTCGACACCGAGGTGATCGCTCCGCCGAGCTACCGCGGCGACGCGCGAGTGGCGCTGCGCTCGCCGCAGAACATCGTGCTCGGCGCCGGAAAGGGCGCGCCGATCCGACGCTGGATCTGGGCCAAACGCCGAACCCGCAGCATCGACAGGCTGGTCTATTCGCCCACGCACCACGGCTTCGACGGCGAGCGCGGCCAGATCCTCACGATCCATGACTTGATCGCGCTGCGATTCCCGGCGCAACATCCGGTCCAGCACCTGTTCTTCCGCCATCTGCTGCCGCGCGAGCTCAGGCGTTGCCGTGCGGTTTTCACCGTGTCCGAAACGACTAAGGCCGACCTGAACGAACACTACGGCTACCCGCTGGCGTCGATTCACGTGGTGCCCAACGGGGTCGATCGCGACGTTTTTCGGCGCGCTGCGACCGAGATGCCGCGAGACGATTTCCTGCTGATGGTCGGCGCAGCGTATCCGCACAAGAATGTCGACGAGGTG
>JANYBE010000278.1 GCA_025360945.1 Rhizobacter sp.
CGTCTTCAGAGAAGCAGTCTGTTCCTCGTTCATACTCTTCTTCGCGGCCTGCTCATCGACCAGCAACCAACTCACGCGGAGGTCATCGACGAAAAATACAAATACCGCTTGCCATCAAAGGGAAGTCCCTTCAAAGGGTTAGCCATCTCGTGCCACGAGCGTGACTACTTCCAGTTGAGATTGAGTTTGCGATGAGAAGCCGCGCAATCTCGAAGGTACAGATTGATGAGGCTCTGGTACGGAATGCCAACGTCTTCAGAAATTGTCTTGAAGTACGTGATTGAATCTTCGTCAAGCCGAATAGTGATTTGCTTCTTGAGTTGTGCCGCGTATGGGTTTTTCCTCGCGGCGGAGAAGTCGTACTCTTTGCGCATGTGACACCTCTATGGGTAAGACCTAGATTCCTGGTTGTTTGCCTTGCGAGCGGAGATGATGCGAATGACGTTGCCTTCGCTCCGATAGCAATGACAAACCAGAAGCAGGCGAAGTGCGCTGCTCAAGCCAAGAAGAACAAAGCGTTCTTCGTCTTCCGAGTGATCTGGGTCGTCGATTAGCTTGGCGTTTTCATCGACGAAGACGGACTTGGCTTCATCGAAGCTGACGCCGTGCTTCTTCGCGTTAACAGCGGCTTTCCGTTCGTCCCACTCGAAGCGAAGTGTGCTCATGCCCAGAGTGTAACTACACTGTAGTTAAAAGGCAATTGGCGACGACCCGAGACGTTTTTTGAGATGCCAGCTCAATCAACCAGAGCGGCCGTGGCAAGGGGCGGCCCTGCAGCAGCAGCGGCAGCACCAGGAGCGCGAGCACTGCCACCCCGGGCAGGCCGGCAACAAACAGCAGCCAGCCGCTGCGGCGCGGCAGCCCCGTCTTCGACTCAGCCATGCTGAACCTCCTGGCGCCACAGCAGCCAAGACTTGCCCACGCACAGCACCGTGCTGATCAGACCGGCGGCGACGATCAGCGGCACGCCCAACGAACTCGGCACGGCCAGCAGCGCGGCGCTCATCAAGGTCAGACCGGCGATGAAAAATATCCGGCCGCCGAAACGGTGGGTCTTGTCACCTACCCGGCCGGAGGAGCGTCCATGCCCATAGATCGAGGCAAGCACGACAAGCAAGCGGTCCTGCGGCAACACGCCACGCTCAACCCGCGCCCGGGCGGCGTCAAGCATGCGCTGTTCGATCAGAGCGAGTTCTTCGATCCCGACGACGTGCTGCAGGTCAAGTACGAGATGCTGCGACTGGTCAACGTCGACAAGCGCCCAATCAGCGAGGCGGCCAAGGCCTGTGGCTTCTCACGCCCGTCGTTCTATCAGGCCCAGGCGGCGTTCGAGCAAGGCGGCTTGGCCGCTCTGATCGCGCACAAGCCCGGACCGCATGGCGGCCACAAGCTCACCCCCGCGGTGCTGCAGTTCGTCATCGAGGCGCGCACCGCCGATCCTGGCGTTCGCGCGGATTGCCTGGCCGAGTGGGTGCACCAGCGCTTCGGTGTGCACGTGCACCCTCGCAGCATCGAGCGCCAGCTGTTGCGCAAAAAAAAACGGCGCTGAACCCCGCGTTGTCGGCGCCCGCGCCGCGCAACGACGGTTTGATCGCTCGCTACGAGGAGCTACGGCGTCAGGCGCTTGGGTGCTTCGGCTCTCAGGCGCAGGGCTTGGCGCTGTTGATGCGACGCGGCATGAGCGCATGGATGCAGGCTTGGAGCCAGTGCGTGGCGTCGCCGCCGTCGCCTGCACAGCCGCAGCAGCAGACCCAAGAGATTTGCCCCGTGCAGTTGCACGCGGATGTCGCGGCGCTCTTGGCCAGCATGGTTCTGTTCGCCCGTCAGGAGGCTATTCGCTTATGAACGATCTCCATCAGAAGGTGCAGGCCAGCCATCTCAAGCGCAACGCGTACCTGTACGTGCGTCAGTCGACGCTGCGGCAGGTGTTCGAGAACACCGAGAGCACCAAGCGCCAGTATGGCCTGCGCCAGCGCGCAGTGGCGCTTGGTTGGGCCGAGGAGCGCGTGATCGTGATCGACACCGACCTCGGCCAGTCGGGCGCCTCGACGGACCGCGAAGGCTTCCAGCGCCTGGTGGCCGAGGTCGGCATGGGGCATGCCGGCATCGTGCTCGGCCTGGAGGTCTCGCGCCTGGCTCGCAACTCGATGGACTGGCATCGGTTGCTGGAGATCTGCGCGCTGACCGCCACGCTGATCTGCGACGAGGATGGCGTGTACGACCCGGCGCATTTCAACGACCGATTGCTGCTCGGACTCAAGGGCACGATGAGCGAGGCCGAACTGCACGTGCTGCGATCACGTCTGCAAGGCGGGATCCTGAACAAGGCGCGCCGTGGCGAGCTGGAGATGCGCCCGCCCGTGGGCCTGGTCTACAACGGCGATGGCGCGCTCGTGCTCGACCCCGATCGGCAGGTGCAGCATTGCCTGCGGTGGCTGTTTGCCACCTTCGCCCGCACCGGCTCGGCCTGCGCCACGGTCAAGGCCGCGCGCCAGGAGCGCCTGGCATTCCCGCACCGCTGCGCCAAGGGCGCGCACAAGGGTGAGTTGATGTGGGACGCACTCGACCACAGTCAGGTGCTGCGCGCGCTGCACAACCCCAGATATGCCGGCGCCTTCGTCTACGGCCGTTGCACGAGGGCGTGCATGCTGGCGTCGACAAGGACGCTTCGACGCATCAGGGCGCTGCCACCCGACGCCCATGCGTCGTCGGGACAGGACTTGGCGGACGGCCGCAGTTCGACGAATGGGCTGATCTAGGCCGGATAGATTCGGCAAACGAGAGGTCGCCTGCCATAGATGCCACAACGCACGTCAGCCATCACGTGTGGGCATGCACCGGCGAAGTTGGCCGCACGGTTCGCGACAACGCGCATGGGCATGCCTATCGTGCAGTCGTCCCATGCGCATGGGCGACTTTCTGGCCGGAGGCGCTTCCTAGGGTACCGAGCGTCGGATTGGGAGTTGGACGTTGATTACTAATATATTAGTGAGTACATTGTCGGTGCCATGTCGACACTCATGCGCTTACTCACATCTCAGCCGCCGCGTGGCACCGTCTACGGCACATTGCTGAACTTCCGCGACGCGCTCGATGTGCTCGGCGACACGGTGCATCAGCCCCGTACAAGGCGCCGCCGAAGGCACCGATTCTCTTACATCAAGCCGCGCAATACGGTGGCCTCAAATGGCGATGCGGTGGTCGTGCCGCACGGTGTCGATGCACTCGAAATCGGCGCATCACTGGGCCTAGTGATCGGTCGAACCGCATGCCGCGTCAACGAGGTGCAGGCGCTCGAGTTCGTGTTGGGCTACGTGATCGTGAACTATGTCAGCGTGGCGCTACGCCCCGTTCTACCGGCCGTCGATGCGCTTCAAGTGTCGCGATGGGTTCTGCCCCATCGGCACGCCAGTGGCACGTGACACGGTGGCCGATGCGAACACACTGACGCTGGTGGTGGAGATCGACGGTGTCGAAGTGCGCCGCGCCGCCACGGCAGGGCAGATCCGCCCGGTAGAGCGCTTGATCGCGGAGGTCTCTGAGATCGTCGGGATCGGGCGCTTGCAGAACAGCATGATCGCCGAGGGCACGGTATGGGACGCGCACGCGTCGCCTATGCCGGCGCTATTCACGAGGTGGTCGAACACGCGCAAGGTGTTTGATACGATCTCTAACTTCGCGGCCAATGCCGGCATCGTCACCGGTGGGCGTCCGGTGCGCCCGCACGATGTGGATCTGCGCTGGGTCGGCACGATGCTCTACAAGAACGGCGTGATCGAGGAGACTGGCCTCGCCGCCGGCGTGCTGAACCAACCGGCCATCGGCGTGGCCTGGCTCGCGAACAAGATTGCACCGCACGACGAGCAGCTGAACGCGGGCGACGTGGTGCTCGCCGGTTCGTTCACGCGCCCGACGCCTGCCGTGATGGGCGACAACATCCACGTCGACTACGGGCCGCTAGACTCGGTCGCCTTCCGCTTCGCTTAGAGAGGTCACGTCATGGACGAAAGCGCACTGCGCGTGCAGCTCGCCGCCACCTACCGCATCTTCGACATGATGGGGTGGACGGAGCTGATCTACAACCACATCTCGCTGCGCGTGCCCGGTCCCGAGTTGCACTTCCTGATCAACCCATTCGGGCTGCACTACAGCGAGGTCTCAGCCTCGAACCTGCTGAAGATCGACCTGCACGGCAACATCATCGGCGACACCAAATGGCCGTTCAACCCGGCCGGCTTTACGCCGCATGCGACCATCCACGCCGGCATCCCGGATGCGCACTGCGTAATGCACGTGCACACGACTGCGGGCATGGGCGTGGCGTGCCTGGAGGAAGGCCTGTCGCCGAGCAACTTCTATTCGGCGCAACTCCACGGCAAGCTCGCATACCACGAGTTCGAGGGCATTACGGTGCATGCCGACGAAGGACCGCGGCTCCTGCAAAGCATCGGCGACAAGCCTGCGGTGATCCTGCGCAACCACGGCCTGCTGGCCTGGGGCAACGGCGTTCCGCGCACCTTCGCCGTGTTGTGGCTACTGCAGCGCGCGTGCGAGATCCAGTTGGCCACGCAGGCAATGGGGAGGCCGCGCCTGATCAGCGAAGAGGTTCAGCGAAAATGCAGCGCGGACTCGTTGCAGTTCAACGCCAGGTTCGGCGCGGGGCAGGACGTGTTCGACGCGCTGGTGCGAAAGCTCGATCGTATCGACACCAGCTACAGAACCTGAACGTCGAAAGCGAGACCATGGCGCTGATTCAATACCTCACCCACATCAACATCGAGTTCGGCGCACGCAAGCTGCTGGCCGCCGAATGCGAACGCGTCGGCATCAGGAAACCGCTGATCGTCACCGACGCAGGCGTGAAGGCCGCTGGCGTGCTGGCGATGGTGCAGGAGGCGCTGCCCGTGACGCTGCAGGGCCCGGTGTATGACGGCACGCCGCCGAACCCGACCGAGGCCGCCGTGCGCGCTGCCACGCTGATGTTCAACGAGCATGGTTGCGACGGCATCATCGCAGTTGGCGGCGGCTCATCGCTTGATTGCGCGAAGGGCGTCGCGATTGCCGCGCGCCACGCTGGCCCTTTGAAGGCCTACGCCACCATCGAAGGCGGCAGTCCGAAGATCACCGAGGCGGCGGTTCCGCTGATCGCTGTGCCGACGACCTCGGGCACCGGGAGCGAGGTGGCGCGCGGCGCGATCGTGATCGTTGACGATGGCCGCAAGCTCGGCTTCCATTCGTGGCATCTGATGCCACGCGCCGCGGTCTGCGACCCTGAGCTCACGTTGGGTCTGCCACCCAAGCTCACCGCCGCGACCGGAATGGACGCGATCGCGCACTGCATGGAAACCTTCATGGCCGCGCCGTTCAACCCGCCGGCCGACGGCATTGCGCTCGACGGCCTGGCGCGAGGCTGGGCGAACATCGAACGTGCCACACGCAACGGCCAGGACCGCGACGCACGGCTGAACATGATGAGCACATCGGTCCAGGGCGCGCTCGCGTTCCAGAAGGGCCTGGGCTGCGTGCACTCCCTTAGCCACTCGCTAGGGGGCAAGAACCCGCGCCTGCACCACGGCACGCTCAATGCCGTGTTCCTGCCGGCCGTGATCGCGTTCAACTCGAAGGCCGAGAGCATCATCAAGGACCGGCGCCTGCAGCGCATGGCCACGGCGATGGGCCTGGCCACTGCAAGCGACATCGGAGCGGCGATCAAGGAACTGAATGCGCGCCTGGGCTTGCCGTCCGGGCTGGCCGAAATGGAGGTGCCGACAGACTGGTTCGATCGCATCATCGATGGCGCGCTGGCCGATCATTGCCACAAGACGAACCCGCGCCTCGCGAGTGCGCAGGACTACCGCTCGATGCTGATCGAATCGATGTAGGCGATCGTTGTTCCAAAGACGAAGGCCCGGGCTTTTGCGAACCCGGGCCTCCTTCTCTGGGCCGCTGTGGCTTGTTACTGCAGTGCCACTTCCACGCGTCGCGCCTCGGCGTTGCCGCCGCTGCCGACAAGCGTCTCGGGCTTCTTGAACTCGATCTTGTCATCGGTCACGCCGGCGGCCTTCAATGCGGCGCTGACGGCCTCGGCACGCTGCTTGGCCAGCGCCTCGTTCGCCGCCGCGTCGCCGGTCGAGTCGGTGTAGCCGCTGACGACCGCCTTTTTGCCTCCTGTCACGCCCTTGGCCACATCGGCCAGTGCGTCGTTGGCACCGATGGCGAGATCGGCCTTGCCCGATGCGAAATAGAATTTCACGACGCCGCCCTCGACTTTGAACGACGCGCCATCGGCCGTCACTGGGGCGGCCACAGAGGCCGCGGCAGCAGGGGCTGCCGCATGCGTCGTCGTTGCCGAGCCAATCGGCAGCAGCGGCACAATCAGCAGCGCGACGATGTTGATGATCTTGATCAGCGGGTTCACTGCCGGACCGGCGGTGTCCTTGTAAGGGTCGCCGACAGTGTCGCCGGTGACCGCGGCCTTGTGGGCCTCGCTGCCCTTGCCGCCGTGGTGGCCATCCTCGATGTACTTCTTCGCGTTGTCCCAGGCGCCGCCGCCGGTGCACATCGAGATCGCGACGAACAGGCCGGTCACGATCGTGCCCATCAGCAGACCGCCAAGCGCAGCCGGGCCGAGCAGCAGACCGACGAGGATCGGCACGACCACCGGCAGCAGGCTGGGCACGACCATTTCCTTGATCGCGGCAGTGGTCAGCATGTCGACTGCGGTGCCGTACTCGGGCTTGGCTGTGCCTTCCATGATGCCCTTGATGTCGCGGAACTGGCGCCGCACCTCGACGACGACCGCGCCCGCGGCGCGGCCGACCGCCTCCATCGCCATCGCGCCGAACAGGTACGGAATCAGGCCGCCGATGAACAGGCCAACAATCACCTTCGGGTCTGAAAGGTCGAAGCTCACGCTGATGCCGCGGCTTTCGAGCGAGTGCGTGTAGTCGGCGAACAGCACCAGCGCTGCCAGACCGGCCGAGCCGATCGCGTACCCCTTGGTCACGGCCTTGGTCGTGTTGCCGACGGCGTCGAGCGGATCGGTGACGTCGCGCACGTTGGCACAGCTCGGCCATCTCGGCGATGCCGCCGGCGTTGTCGGTGATCGGGCCGTAGGCGTCGAGCGCGACGACGATGCCGGCCATGCTCAGCATCGAGGTCGCGGCGATCGCGATGCCGTACAGGCCAGAGAGTTGATACGACACCAA
>JANYBE010000279.1 GCA_025360945.1 Rhizobacter sp.
GTCGGCGACTGTCTTCAGGCGCTGGCCGTAGTCGATCGCCTGCTCGTGATCGTGGATCGAACACGGGCCGACGACGACGATCAACCGGTCGCCCCGCCTATGCAGCACATCGGCGATCGCCGACCTGCTCTTCTCGACGAGCGTCAGCGTGTCGTCGCGCACCGGCACGCGCTCCTGCAACAGCGCCGGCGTGATCAGCGGACGCACGGCGCCGATGCGCACATCGTCGATGCGGGTCGTGTCGAGCGTGCTGTCGCGGGCGCCGATTTCGCGGTCGTGAGAGTGGTCGTCGGGTCTGCTCATGGGCGCGCAGCTTACCGCGACACCACGGCGATGCCACGGAACTGACCCGCGGTCGGTGCCGTCACCGGCTTCGGGTAGCGATCCGGCATGAAGCGATGCAGCAGCTCGGCCTCGCGTGCACGCGCCAGCGCGACGTTCGCGATCTTGACGTGGCCGTAGCCGCGAATGCTCATCGGCAACGCCGCGATCTGGATCGCATTGGGCAGCCGATCGGCCGACAGGTTCGTCAGCAGCTCATTGACTCGCCGCTCGAACTGCGTCACCAGATAGCGCTCCATGCGCCGCTCTTCGGTGTGGCCGAAGAGATCGAACCAGCTGCCGCGCAGTGCCTTTCCCTTGGCGAGCAGCTTCATGGCCGGCAGCATCCACGCACCGAGCACGATCTTCTTCGGCGCTTGGCCGTTCTTCGGCCGCGCGAGCAGCGGCGGAGCCATGTGGAATTCGAGCTTGACGTCGCCTTCGAACTGATCGGCGAGCTGGCGCTGAAAGCTGCCGTCGGTGTATAGGCGCGCGACTTCGTACTCGTCCTTGTAAGACATCAGCTTCACCAGGCTGCGCGCAACCGCACGCGTCAGAGGCAGTGAGGCATCGCTGCCCAAACAGGTCTGCTCCGCTTGCTGCGCGCGGCGCACGGTGGCTTCGAAGCGTTGCGCCCACGCGGCATTCTGGT
The DNA here is from genome assembly GCA_025360945.1 of Rhizobacter sp. GTDB lineage: Bacteria > Pseudomonadota > Gammaproteobacteria > Burkholderiales > Burkholderiaceae_C > LMDS01. The sequence goes on from JANYBE010000279.1 coordinate 974, forward strand.
AGCCGGTGAGGTGAGCAACGCCGCGCCCAATCAGGCCTGCAAGCGTGTCGTCGTCCGCTTCGGTCACAGGCTCTTCGCGCAAGGCTGCCGGATTCCCGGCCGCAACCCGGCCGAGCGCGAACGACAGCAGGTTGCTCTCGATGGCCACGCCATTCAGCTCGATCGCGTGTTGCATCGCGGCGAGACTGATCGGCACGAGCCCGCGTTGCCATGCATAACCCATCGCGAGGATGTTCGCGGTGACGGTGTCGCCGAGGAACTCTTCGGCCAGCGACTGTGCGTCGAAGGTCTCGACGAGTTCCTCGCCCGCGGCGAAGCGCATCTTCGCGAGCAGCAGTTCGGTCTTCATATCGGCATCCGGGTTCTTTAGCGACTCGGCGACCGGGATCTCGTGCACGTTGGTGACGATGCGCGTGCGCCCATGGCGCACCGTCTGCAGCGCCTCGGGCGAGGCGGCCACGACCATGTCGCAGGCCAGGATCGCATCGGCCTGCTGGGTGTCGATGCGCACCTGGTTCAAGCGCTCTGGGACATCGGCCAGGCGCACGAAGCTGAGCACCGAGCCGCCCTTTTGCGCGAAGCCCATGAAGTCCAGCACGCTGGCCGACTTGCCTTCGAGGTGCGCAGCCATCGCGATCACCGCGCCCACCGTGACGATGCCGGTGCCGCCGACACCGGTGACAAGCAGGTCCCACGGGCCGTCCCACGCGTGCGCTTCGGGCAACGGCAGTGCTGCGACGCGGCCGAGGAAGGCGTCCTTGCCCACGGACAAGGCCCCGCTCTTCTTGCGCGGCTTGCCGCCGGTCACGCCGACGAAGCTCGGGCAGAAGCCCTTCTCGCAGGAATAATCCTTGTTGCACGCGGTCTGGTCGATCTTGCGCTTGCGGCCCATCGCCGTTTCATGCGGCAGCACGGCAACACAGTTGCTCTGCACCGTGCAGTCGCCGCAGCCCTCGCACACCGCCTCGTTGATCAGCAATCGCTTCGGCGGATCGACGAGCTCGCCCTTCTTGCGCCGACGCCGCTTCTCGGCCGCACAGGTCTGCTCGTAGATCAGCACGGTCACACCGCCCATCTCACGTAGACGGCGTTGCACGGCGTCAAGCTCGGTGCGATCGAAGAACTCGGTGCCGCTCGGGAACAGGCCCTTAACGGCGTCGTACTTGACTATGTCGTCGCTCACGACAACAACCTGCTTCACGCCTTCGCTCTCGACCTGGCGCGCGATCCGGTCGACGCTGATCACGCCGTCGACCGGCTGACCACCGGTCATCGCGACCGCGTCGTTATAGAGGATCTTGTAGGTGATGGTCGCCTTCGCCGCAACCGCCTGCCGAATCGCCAAATAGCCCGAGTGGTAGTAGGTGCCGTCGCCGAGGTTTTGAAACACGTGCGGTGTCTTCGTGAACATCGCGTGCGAGATCCAGTCCACACCCTCCCCGCCCATCTGGATCAAGCCGGCCGTGCTGCGGTCCATCCAGTTGGCCATGAAGTGGCAGCCGATGCCGGCGCGCGCACTCGAGCCTTCGGGCACGCGGGTAGAAGTGTTGTGCGGGCAGCCGGCGCAGAAATACGGCAGACGCTTGACGCTGTCCGAGTCATTCGCGAGCAGATCGGGCGGCGTGAAGTCGCGCACATGTTGCAGGTGGTCGCCGAGCACGGTGTTGTCGGGGAAGTGCACCGCGAGCCAGTGCGCGACCAACTCGATCAAACGCGACGGTCGCAGCTCGCCGAGTGCCGACACCAGCGGCGCGCCTTGCCTGTTGTGCTTGCCGATCAGCACCGGCCGCGCGTCGGCCGGGGCGTTGTAAAACAAATCACGCAGCTGCATCTCGACGATCGCGCCTTTCTCCTCGAACACGAGGATCTCTTTGAGCCCTTGCGCGAATGTCCGCATGCGCGTTGTCTCGAGCGGGAAGCTCAGGCCCACCTTGTAGAGCCGCACACCCGCGGTCGCGAGCATCTCGGGGCTGATCTGCAAGCGGCGCAGCACTTCCATCAGATCGAGGTGCGCCTTGCCGCAGGTGACGATGCCGACCGTGGCCTGCTGGCTCGCGATCACCTCGCGGTCGATCGAATTGATGCGCGCGAACGCGGCGACCGCGGCAAGCTTGTCGGTCAAGCGCGACTCGATGCGCAGCGACGGCAGATCGGGCCAGCGGTAGTGCAAGCCGTCGGCCGGCGCGCAGTGGCCGGTACGCTCGCGCACAGCGTCAGCATCGACCCATGCGTCAGCCAGCGCAAGCACCGCGTCCAGATCCACCGTGCCCGCGCTCTCGACCACTTCGGACAAGGCCGTGCACCCGACCCACGCGCCCGAATAGCGCGACAGCGCCCAACCGTACAGCCCGAACGTCAGCATCTCGGCCACGTTGGCCGGTGACACGATCGGCATCTGCCAGGCCTGGAACGCGTGGTCGCTCTGGTGCGGCATCGACGACGACACGCAACCGTGATCGTCGCCCGCCACGACTAGCACCCCGCCGTGCGGCGACGAACCATACGCGTTGCCGTGCTTGATCGCGTCGCCCGCGCGGTCCACGCCCGGGCCCTTGCCGTACCACATGCCGAACACGCCGTCGACGGTTCGCTCCGGGTCGGACTCGACGCGCTGCGTGCCCAACACCTGCGTGGCGGCCAGTTCCTCGTTGATCGCCGGCACGAAGCGGATGCCCGCCTCGCTGAATTTCTTGCCGGCCTTCCAGACCGCCTGGTCGACCATGCCCAGCGGCGAGCCGCGGTAGCCGCTGATGAAGCCCCGCGTGTTCAGCCCGGCGACGGCATCGCGCTCACGCTGCATCACGAGCAAGCGCACCAGCGCCTGGGTGCCGGTCAGGAACACGGCGCCTGACGCCGCCCACAGGTTGTCCGACAGCTTGTAGTCGGGTCGGCGCACGCCGGCGTCGGAGGTGGTTGCAAAAGTCATGAGCGGAATTGTTGCGCCGTGTTCCGAGAATATGCTTCTCAATTCCGCTAAGGTTAGCGCTTGTTCTTGGAGAAAATAGGCTCGTAAATGGCGAAAGGCGATACATCTTCACTTTTGGACGCCTACAGCCTAAAGATCCTTCTCGAGCTGCAGCGCGATGCGCGCCAGACGGTCGCGCAGCTGTCGGCCGCCGTGGGCCTGTCGCCCACGCCGTGCTGGAAGCGCGTGAAGGACATGGAAGCAGCTGGCGTGATTCGCGGCTACACCGCGCTGGTCGATCCGGAGAAGGTCGGTCTACACCTCACGGTGATGGTCGAGGTCAACCTGACGCACCACAGCGAGGACTTGGTGCAGCGCTTCGAACAGGCGATCGCGGCGAGCCCGCACATCGCGCGCTGCCAGGCCACCACCGGTCAGGCCGACTACCTGATGACGGTGCTCGCACCCGACATCAAGCACTACGAGCGCTTTCTGCACGAGACAATCTTCAAGCTGCCGGGCGTGACACACGTGCGCTCGAGCATCGTGCTGCGCGAGATTAAGTCGGAGATCGCGCTGCCGATCGGGCAGTTGCTGGCAGGCGCGTGAGGCCGGGCCGCGCGTCTCGGGGGCTAGCGCCATCTGTCGACTTCGTCCTACGCGGAATTGACGCAGTCTCCGATCACACGGGGGGCGCCCCGCAGGGATGATTCGCCACCCGCACCCAGGAGACCACTGTGAATCCGATGCCTCGCTCTCGCCTCGATGCCCTGCCCCGGCCAGCCCCGTCACGCATGACCAGCTCACGCTTGCGCCAACCGACCCCGCCTGCCGGGCATGCCCGCGCAAAGCGCGATCGGGGTGTACTTGCGCCGCCTGGGCCGTTGTTCGGCGCCCGCTGACATCGGCATGCCATGCCGGCGATCCATGCGCCGCCAGCGTCGACGGCGCTCGCGCTGCCGGAGGCGTTCGCGCGGATCGGCGGTCTGTTGACCGGCGACGATCTCGCGCTGGTCCTGCGCTCGTCCCTCGATCAGCCGGTCTCCCGCCTTGCACAGTGGATCGCGCATCGACAAGTAGTCAACTTCGTCTGGCATGCCGAGTTCCTGTTGCCGAGGTTTCAGTTTGAGCCCGAGTCTATGCGGCCACGGTCACGCTTGAGCGACGTGATCGCCGAGCTCGCCGACGTCTACGACGACTGGGACATCGCTGCCTGGTTCGCGCGCCCGAACACGTGGTTGAACGACAAAGCGCCGGCAAGCGTATTCGCGCTCGATCCGTGCTCGGTCGTGGGCGCGGCACGCGCAGATCGGTTCGTCGCCATTGGATAAACCTCGCCCGGGCCAGGGCCGGCGCGTATATTCATTCGGGCGATGGGGCCACCAACCGCATCGCGGAACCCGTCAATTGTCAGGAGATCCTCATGGCTCAGCTTCAGATCGTCGTCGTGGTCGGCAGCCTGCGCCGCGATTCGTTCAACCGAAGACTGGCCGAAGGGCTCATCAGGCTGGCACCGCCGGAGTTCTCGTTCACGCACCTGAACATCGGTGACCTGCCGCTGTACAACCAGGATGAAGAAGCGAACCCTGCCGCGGCCGTGAAGCGGATCAAGAGCGAGATCGCCGCGGCGCAAGGCCTGCTGTTCGTCACGCCCGAGTACAACCGCTCGATGCCCGGCGTGCTGAAGAACGCGATCGATCATGCCTCGCGCCCCTATGGCCAGAACTCCTGGAAGGGCAAACCGGCTGGCGTGATCGGCGCATCGGTCGGACCAATCGGCACCGCAATGTCGCAGCAGCATTTGCGCAACGTGCTCGCCTACCTCGACGTGCCGACGCTAGGCCAACCCGAAGGCTTCATCCATGCGAAGGAGGGCCTGTTCGACGAAGCCGGCAACATCGGCCCCGCCAGCAGGCAGTTCCTGCAGAGCTGGATCGGCCAGTACGTGGCCTGGGTCAAGCACCACGCCGGCTGACGCGGCGTACCGGGGCCGCCAGTTCGGATCCAATTCGAGCGCGGCCATGCTGAGTGGGCGCCGCGCGGCGATCCTGGGACGAAGAGTTCTCAGTCAAGCTGCGCAGCCACATGCTGTTCGCGCAGGCACTGCCGCTGATGGCGCCGGGCTCGTCCATCCGTGCAGATGTCGTCGATCGCGAGTCTGCGCAACTCCGGCCGCAACCGGGCCCACGAAGCCTCGAAGGCCGGGCAGGTATCTCTCGCGCGTGCGATCGCGGTCGCGGGCGAGGCGAGCGGCATCCGCTGCAACGCGGTGCTGCCAGGGTTGATGGACACGCCGATGGGGCGCGACGCGACACGCCATCGCCCGGGACGCGCGCTGGCCGTCCCGTTCAGGCGACAGGGGACGGGCTGGGAGGTCGCACGGGCCTGCTTGATCCTGATCTCGCACCATTCGAGCTACGTCAACGCGCACGCGCGGGGGATGGCGGCCTGTCGGCCGGCGTGATCGCACGCCCGCGGCCTAGACTTTTCTCAGCAGACACGAGGCGTCATGGAGATCATGGACAAGGTCATCGTCGTCGCCGGAGCCGCCTCCAGCATCGGCAAGGGCTCGCCACGTGAACCTGATGGCCCGCGCCTATGCCGAGCGCGCAGTACTGCCGCAGATGCTCGAGCGCGGCGCACGTTACTTGGTACAGACTGCTTCTGCCGCCGGCCTAATGAGCCAGGTCAACGCGGCGCCGTACTCGGTCATCAAGCACGCCGCCGTCGGCTTCGCTGAATGGCTGTCGATCGCGTATGGCCAACGCGGCACCCGCGTCAGCTGCCCGTGCCCGCAAGGCGTGCTGACACCGATGCTGATGGGCCAGGACGGCATGCAGCGCGCCCACAGCTTTCTCGGTGCCGGCGCGGTCTCGACCGAAGCCGTCGCCGAGGAGGTCGTGCGCGCGATGCACGTGCAGCGCTTCCTCATGCTTCCTCATCCCGAGGTGCAGACCTTCATGCAGCGCAAGACGGCCGACTACGACCGTTGGCTGGGCGGCATGTAAGGCCCGCGCGCCAAGGTGATGGCGATGGTCTCCGGCGGCTGATCGCCGCGCGTCAGCAAGCCCGCGCGCCTGCAGCGGCCGCGAGCCGAGCTTCGTCGCCCAACACCTGGCGCGTCGTGCCAAGGTCCAGGATGCCGAGCTGCTGCAGTCGGCCGAGCGCGCGGTTCACGCGCTGGCGGCTGCCGCCCGCCAAAGCCGCGAGATCGCTTTGCGACACCGCGAGCTCGATGCGCACACCGTCGGCCGTCGGCCGGCCAAAGCGGTGCGCGAGGCGCTGCAACTCGCGCGCTAGACGCTGCGGCAGCGCCACCGAGTGCAGCTCTTCGAAGCGCCGAACCATGTGGCGTAGCCGAGCGCAATTGAGCTGCAGCAAGGCCTCGCGAAGCTCGCCGAAACCGTCGCCCAGATGGCGCAAGTCGAAGCGCGACACGACGAGCAGCATCGACGCCACATGGGCGATCAGGTCGAGCTCGTTCGCGGCATGATCGACCAGCGCGATGTCGCCGAACCACTGGCCTGGACCGATGAAGTCGAGCGTGAAGCTGCGGTCATCGCTGAGTGGCGTACCCAGCCGCACCGCGCCGCGCACGACGCCGACCCAGCTCGGATTAGTCTCGCCGCCTTGTGCGAGCGGCGTGCCGGCCGCGACCCTGCGCACCCGCGCGCGGTCCAGGATCGCCTCGCGCAGCGGCTCGGACAGCCCAGCGACCCAGGCTCCGGCCATGACACTCGCGTTCTCGTCCGCGTGCAGCCCGGGATGCCCCGTGCCGGCGGCCGCGGCCATCCGCTGGTCGAGAAGCGTTCGGCGTAGACCGCGTTCATCCCAGCATCTCAGCAGACTTCGAACAGCCCGGCCGCACCTTGGCCGCCGCCGATGCACATCGTCACAACGACGAACTTCGCGCCGCGCCGCTTGCCCTCGATCAATGCGTGGCCGCTCAGGCGCGAACCGCTCACGCCAAACGGGTGGCCGACCGCTATCGCGCCGCCGTTGACGTTGAGCAATTCGTCCGGGATGCCGAGCTTGTAGCGCGAATAGATCACCTGGCAGGCGAAGGCTTCGTTCCGCTCCCACAGCTCGATGTCGCTGACCTTCAGGCCCGCACGCTCGAGCAATCAGGGCACCGCGAACACCGGGCCGATGCCCATTTCGTCCGGCTCGCAGCCAGCGACCGCAAAGCCGCGAAAGATGCCGAACGGGTTGAGCCCGCGCTGCTCGGCGAGCTTGGCGTTCATCACGACGCAGGCCGAGGCGCCGTCGGAGACCTGGCTCGCATTGCCGGCCGTCACCACCCCACCCGGCAGCGCCGCGCGGATCTTGGCGACACCATCGAGCGTGGTGTCCGAGCGAATGCCCTCGTCGGCAGCGATCGTGACCTCCTGGCGTGCGAGGCGGCCGCTGGCCTTGTCGACCACACCAATCACCGTCGTCATCGGCGCGATCTCGGCATCGAACCTGCCGGCGGCCGCAGCTGCCGCGGCGCGCAGCTGGCTGCGCACACCGTACTCGTCCTGCGCCTGCTTGCTGATGTGGTAGCGCTTCGCGACTTGCTCGGCGGTCTGCAGCATCGTCCAGTAGATCTCGGGCTTGTGATCGACCAGCCACGCGTCGGCGCGCATGTGGCGATTCACCTCGTTCTGCACGCAGGAGATCGACTCGACGCCGCCGGCCACCATCACCGGCACCTTGTCGACGATGACGCGCTACCCGGCCATCGCGATCGCCTGCAGGCCCGACGCGCAAAAGCGGTTGATCGTGACACCCGCGGTCGAGACCGACAGGCCCGCGCGCAGTGCCGCGGTGCGCGCGACGTTGCCGCCGGTCGTGCCTTCGCTCAGGCTGCCGCCAAAGATGACGTCCTCGACTTCGGCGGGGTCGATGCCGGCACGCGTCACGGCGTGCTCGATCGCGTGTCCGCCAAGTGTCGCCCCGTAGGTCATATTGAACGCGCCCTTCCAGCTCTTGGCCAGGCCGGTGCGCGCGGTCGAGACGATCACTGCATCAGTCATGTCGACTCATCCGTGCTCAGTTGAACGTGCGGCCTTCGTCGGCCAGCGTGACCAGCAGCGGCGCCGGTTGCCACGAGGCGTCGGCACCCGGCTCGGCCGCGAAGCGCCGCAGCGCGCGCACGACGTTGGGCAGACCGACGATGTCAGCGTACAACATCGGTCCGCCGCGGTGCAACGGGAAGCCGTAACCGTTGAGGTAGACGATGTCGATGTCGGACGCGCGCGCCGCGATGCCTTCGTCGAGGATGCGCGCGCCTTCGTTCACGAGCGCAAAGATGCAGCGCTCGACCACTTCGTCGTCGTTCACCTTGCGCGGCGTGATGCCGGCATCGGCGCGGTACTGCATGATCAATGCCTCGACCACCGGGTCCGGGATCGGATCGCGCTTGCCGGCTTCGTAGCGGTACCAGCCCGATCCGGTCTTCTGGCCGAAGCGGCCGGCCTCGCATAGCCTGTCGGCCACCACTGGCTTCATCTCGATGCTGGCCTCGGCCGCCTTGCGCTTGCGCGTTGCCCAGCCGATGTCCAGCCCCGCCAGGTCGCCCATGCGGAACGGTCCCATCGCGAGGCCGAACATTTGCAGCGCACTGTCGATTTGCTGCGGCAGTGCACCGACAGTGATTAGGCCGTTCGCGGCCGCACCGTAGCGCGCCAGCATGCGGTTGCCGATGAAGCCGTCGCAGACGCCCGAGACGACTGCGATCTTCCGGATCTTCTTCGCCAGCGCCATCGCCGTAGCCAGCACGTCGGGCGCCGTCTTCGCGCCGCGCACGATCTCGAGCAGGCGCATCACGTTGGCGGGGCTGAAGAAGTGCAGGCCAATAACGTCCTGCGGCCGCTTCGTGAACGCGGCGATCCTGTCGAGATTCAGGTACGAGGTGTTGGAGGCGAGGATCGCGCCCGGCTTGCAGACCTCGTCCAGCGTCTTGAAGACTTGTTCTTTCACGTCCATGTTCTCGAACACCGCCTCGATCACGAGGTCGGCGTCGCGCAAGCTCTCGTACGCCAATGTCGGCGCGACCAGACCCATGCGCTCCTCGACCTGGGCCGCCGTCAGCTTGCCCTTTTTCATCGAGTTCTCGTAGTTCTTGCGGATCGTCGCGAGGCCCTTGTCGAGCGCTTCCTGCTTCATCTCAAGCAACGCCACGGGCAAACCGGCGTTCAGGAAATTCATCGTGATGCCGACCCCCATCGTGCCGCCGCCGATCACGCCAACCCTGGAGATCGTGCGCAGCGGTGTGTCGTCCGGTACATCGGGTAGTTTCGCGGCCGCCCGCTCGGCGGCGAACACGTGGCGCAGCGCACGCGATTCGGGCGTCGCCATCAGTGCGATGAAGGCTTCGCGCTCGATGCGCAGGCCTTCGTCGAAGGGCTTGCTCGCCGCGGCCGCGACCGCCTCGACGCACTTCAGCGGCGCGGGGAAGTTCTTCGCCCCGGCTGCAACCGTGTTGCGCGCGAACTGCAAAAAGGCCTCGGCCTGCGGGTCTTTCAGCTTCAGGTCGCGCGCGCGCTTGAGCGGCCTGGCGTCGGCAACGACCTGGCGCGCGAACGCGGTCGCGCCGGCGATCAGGTCAGCGTCCACGATCTGGTCGATCAGCGGCGTGCCCTCGAACTTTGCCGCCGGCACCGGCGCGCCGTGCACGATGACGTTGAGCGCCGCTTCGAGCCCGATCAAGCGCGGCAGCCGCTGCGTGCCTCCGGCACCAGGCAGCAGGCCGAGCTTGACCTCGGGCAGCCCCAGCGAGGCGTCGGCGAGCGCGACGCGGAAGTGCGCGCCCATCGCGAGTTCGAGTCCACCTCCCAGGCATTGCCCGGCGATCGCGGCGACCACCGGCTTGGCGCTGTGCTCGAGCAGACCGATCACGGCACGCAGGTTCGGTTCGCGTGCGGCCTTAGGCGTGCCGAACTCGGTCACGTCGGCGCCGCCCGAGAACGCGCGCGACGTACCGGTAAGCACGATCGCCTTCACCGCGGGGTTCGCGTTGGCCGCGTCAAGAGCGTCGGCGATGCCGCTGCGCAGTTCGGCGCCCAGGCCGTTGACCGGTGGCTTGTTCATTGTGACGACGGCGACCTCGCCATCGATCACGACACTCACGAAAGGATTGCTCATCGCACCGCTCCGATTGATTTCCGATTGATTCTTCAGGCGGCGTCGCCGAACAGCGGACGCAACGCCTTCTTCATAATTTTTCCGTTGGCATTGCGGGGCAACGTCTCGTGCAGCAGCACGATGCGCATCGGCACCTTGAACGCCGCAAGCCGCCCGCGCACGAAGCTGCGCAATTCGTCCTCGCTGGTCTCGTGGCCGGGCTTGACTGTCACCGCCGCGACCGGCTCTTGGCCCAGCGTGCGGTGCGGCAGCCCGATAACACCGGCATCCATGACCGCGGGGTGCGCGTACAGCGCGTCCTCGACCTCGACGCAGTAGATGTTCTCGCCGCCGCGGATCAGCATGTCTTTCTTGCGGTCGACGATGGTGAGAAAGCCTTCGTCGTCCATCTTCGCCAGATCGCCGGTGAGCACCCAACCATCGACGAATGTCTCGGCCGTGGCCTCGGGTTTTCGCCAGTAACCCTTGACCACGTTCGGCCCCTTGGCCCACAGCTCGCCGACCTCGCCTCGCGGCAGCTCGCGGCCGCTGTGGTCGCCGTCGCTGGCGACAATCTTCATCTCGCACACCGGCAGTGCCGGCCCGGCGCCCTCGGCGTGCGCGTCGTACTCCTCGGCGGCGTGGTGTGTGAACGTGGCCGTCGTCTCGGTCATGCCCCAGCCGGTGCCGGGCACCGAGGCCGGGAACACCTGGCGGATACGACGCACCAGTTCGGCTGCGGCCGGCGCGCCACCGTACGAGACGCTCTCCAGCGTCGCGAGGTCGTAGTGCTCGCGTGCCGGATGTTCGATGATCTGCCAGGCCAGCGTCGGCACGCCGCCGGCGCCGGTGCACTGCTCGCGCGCGATCAGCGCCATCGCTTGCTCGGTGTCCCATCGGCGCATCGCGACGATCTTCGAGCCGTTGTAGAGCGATGGCGTCAGGATCGCGTGGCAGCCGGTGACGTGAAAGAACGGCACGCCGAGCAGCGTCGCGCGCTGACGCACCCGGTCTTCCGGCTTCGGGATCGGCTGCCCCCGACGCACATAGGCGCGCTGCCCCGAGAAGCCCGAGGCGATCACGCAGGTCACCGCGTTGCGGTGCGTGCCCAGCGCGCCTTTCGGATGCCCGGTGGTGCCCGACGTGTAGAAGATCGTCGCATCGTCTTCGGGGGCGATCACGACCGCGGGCAGCGGTCGGTCGGGCAGCGCGTGCCAGTCGTTCACCTCGCCGGTCACGTCTTCGAGCCGGAGCGTGAAGGCATCGACCGACGAAGTCTCGCTGCGGGACACGAGGATACGTTGCAGCGTCGCGCACTTCGGCACAAACGCAGCGATGCGCGCGTGCCGTTCGGCATCAACGATCGCGAGCTTCGCGTCCGAATTGATCAGACCGTACTCGAGCTCCGCGCTTGTCCACCAGGCGTTGAGCGGCACCGCGATCGCGCCGACCAGCAGCGTGGCGAAGAACGCGACCGGCCATTCCGGCAGGTTGCGCATCGCGATCGCGACCCGGTCGCCCTTGACCACGCCATCGGCAGCGAGCGCGGCAGCCAGCGCCAGCGTCGCGCGCGAGAAGGCCTCGAAGCTGGCGCGCTCGTCCTCATACACGAGGAAGATCTTGTCCCCGTGCGCACGGCCGGCGACGAATACGTCGCGCAGGGTCTGCGGACCGTTCTTCCAGACTCGCAGCGCCACGCCGTGGATCACGCGCTCTTCCATCTCGAACATGGTGCCGGGCGCGGTCATCAGCGCATGCGCGGCTTGCAGCGACATCACAGGCCAGCTCATCTCAGTAGTTCCTCGACCGGGCGATGCGCTCGGCGTGGAAGTTCGCATCACCGTAGAGCTCTTGAAGCACGCGCGCACGCTTCATGAAGAAGCCCATCTCGAACTCGTCGGTCATGCCCATGCCGCCGTGCATCTGCACGCCTTCCTGCACCGCGAGCGTCGCGCTTTTTCCCGCGCGGGCCTTGGCCACCGAGACAGCGGTCGCGGCCTTCGCCGGGTCGGCGTCGAGCGCCTGCAACGCCTTCAGCGTTGAAGCGCGCGCGAGTTCGATGTCGCAGTACAGCTTCGCTGCCCGGTGCTGCAAGCCCTGGAATTCACCGATCACGCGGTCGAACTGGCGACGCTCCTTCAGGAAGGCCACGGTGCGTGCGAAGGTCTCGTCGGCGATGCCGATCATCTCGGCCGCTGCCGCGGCACGACCGGCGTCCAGCGCGATGGCCAGCGCCTCGGCCCCGCCATCGACCCCACCGAGCACTGCGCTCGCGGGCACGATGACGTCCTTGAACGCCAGACGTGCCGCGTTGTGCGCATCGACCATCGCGACACGCTCGATCGCGACACCCGGCGTCTCGCGACTCACCGAGAAAAGCGTAATGTCAGCACCGACTTCGGGGGTCCGTGCGGCGACGATCAGCAGATCGGCCACATGCCCGTGGCCGACGAAGTTCTTGCTGCCATCGAGCCGGTAGCCGGCGCTCGTCTGCGTCGCCGTCAGTGCGATCTGATCGGGCCGGTGCTTGCTGTGCTCATCGACCGCGAGCGTGGCGATGCGCTCGCCGCTGGCGATCGCCGGCAGCCATTCGCGCTGCTGCGCCGCGCTGCCGGCATGGCGGATCGCCGTGACCGCGACCACGCTGCTCGCGAAGAACGGCGACACGCTCAAGTGGCGGCCGATCTCTTCCATCACGACACCGGCCCCCACAAAGCCCAGGCCGATACCGCCGAGTTCCTCGGGCACGAGGATGCCGGTGAAGCCCATCTCGGCGAAGCGCTTCCACAGATCGCGCGAGAAGCCAGTTCCATCGTGCGCGTCGCGCAGCTGGCGAAGATGCGCGACCGGCGCGTTGTCGGCGAGGAATCTGCGCGCGCTGTCGCGCAGCATAGTCTGTTCTTCGGTCAGTACGAGAGCCATGGTCGTTGTCGTTCGTTCAGGCGCCGGGAAGCTCGAGGATGCGCTTGGCGATCACGTTGAGCTGCACCTCGCTCGTGCCGCCCTCGATCGAGTTGCCCTTGGTGCGCAGCCAGGTGCGCGCGGCGAAGCCCTTCTTCGAGCGCTCGCTCTCCCATTCGAGCGCGTCGCTGCCGCCCGCTGTCATCATCAGTTCGTGGCGGCGCTTGTTCAGCTCGGCACCGTAGTACTTGAGCACCGACGAGTACGCGGGATGCGCCTGACGCGCCTTGGCCAGGTCGCCGAAGCGCTCCATCGTGACGCGAAACGCCGCCTCGTCGATCTCGAACTCGGCGATCTGCGCGCGCAGCAGTGGGTCGGCAAGCCGCCCCAGCGCGTCGACGCCAACAAGCGCCGCGGCGACTTGCCCGAGTGGCTTCGCAACCGCGCGGTCGCCGATGCCGCCGATCATCTCGCGCTCGTGCGTCAACAGGTACTTGGCGACGTCCCAGCCGCCGCCCGGCTTGCCAACGAGGTTGTGCTTCTCGACGCGCACGTTGTCGAAGAAGGTCTCGCAGAACGGCGACTTGCCCGAGATCAGCAGGATCGGCTTGGTCGTGACGCCGGGCGCGGCCATGTCGAACAGCACGAAGCTAATGCCGGTGTGCTTCTTCGCTGCGCCGTCCGTGCGCACCAGGCAGAAAATCCAGTCGGCCTTGTCGGCGTAGGAGGTCCAGATCTTCCGGCCGTTGACGATGTAGTGGTCGCCGCGGTCGTCGGCGCGGGTTTGCAGCGCCGCCAGATCGGAACCGGCGTTCGGCTCCGAGTAGCCCTGGCACCAGCGGATCTCGCCGCGCGCGATCTTCGGCATGTGCTCGCGCTTCTGCGCCTCGGTGCCGAATTTCAGCAGCGCCGGCCCGAGCATCCAGATCCCGAAGCTGTTGAGCGGCGCGCGGCAGCCGAGTGCGCGCATCTCCTGCGCGAGCACCTTGGCCTCGTCGACGCTCAGGCCACCGCCACCATAGTCGCGCGGCCAGGTCGGCACGGTCCAGCCGCGCCCGGCCATGCGCTCCAGCCACTGGCGCTGCGCATCTGACGCGAAGGTCCAGTGGCGGCCAGCCCAACAGATGTCCTCTTCGCTCGTCATCGGGCTGCGCATCTCGGCCGGGCAGTTCGCCTCCAGCCAGGCGCGGGTCCCGGCCCTGAAGCTCGTGAGCTCAGTCGTCTCGCTCATAGAATTCACCTTTCAGATCGTCACGCCGCCATCGACGACGATGGCCTGTCCGGTCACGAACGAGCCGGCATTCGAGGCGAGAAAGATCGCCGCACCGGCGATCTCGTCGGGCTCGCCGATGCGGCGCAGCGGCGTGGTCGAGGTGCGGCGCTTCAGCGCCTCCGGGTTTTCCCACAAGGCGCGCGCGAAGTCGGTCTTGATCAGGCCTGGCGCGATGCAGTTGACGCGCACATTGCTCGGCCCGTACTCGACCGCGAGGTTGCGCGCGAGCTGGAAGTCTGCCGCTTTCGAGACGCAGTACGCGCCGAGGACGGCCGAGCCGCGCAGGCCGCCGATCGACGAGACGATGATGATCGACCCGTCCTTGCGCGCGAGCATCTGCGGCGCGGTGAAGTTGATCAGCCAGTGGTTGGCGACCACGTTGTTCTCCAGGATCTTGCGGAACTGGTCGTCCTCGATGCCGGCCATGGGCCCGAAGTACGGATTCGACGCGGCATTGCAGACCAGGATATCGATCTGCCCGAGTCGGCGCGTCGTCTCGTCGACCAGGTGCATCAAGTCGTGCTTGGACGAGATATTTGCCGGGATAGCGATCGCGCGACCAGCACCGCGCGCGGCATTGATCGCCGCAGCGACCTCGGCACACGGCTCGGGTTTGCGCGACGAGATCACGACCCTCGCGCCGTGCTCGGCCATGCGTTCGGCGATCGCCCGGCCGATGCCGCGCGACGAGCCGGTGATGACGGCGACCTTGCCGACGAGTGAGAACAAGGACATGGTTTGCTCCTTCAGACCGACGCGCTGCGGTACTTGCCGTATTCCATGCGCGCGATCGCGCGGTTGTGCACCTCGTCCGGCCCGTCGGCCAGGCGCATCGTGCGCATGCTCGCGTACTGCTTTGCCAGACCGAAGTCGGTCGACACGCCGCCGGCGCCATGCGCCTGGATCGCGTCGTCGATGATCTTCAGCGCCATGCGCGGCGCGGCGACCTTGATCATCGCGATCTCGAGTTGCGCGACCTTGTTGCCGACGCGGTCCATCATGTCGGCCGCCTTTAGGCACAGCAGCCGCGTCATCTCGATGTCGGTGCGCGCCTCGGCGACGCGTTGCTCCCACACCGACTGCTCCGAGATGCGCTTGCCGAACGCGACGCGCGATTGCAGCCGCCGCACCATCTTCTCGAGCGCGACCTCGGCGCTGCCGATCGTGCGCATGCAATGGTGGATGCGGCCCGGCCCTAGCCGGCCCTGCGCGATCTCGAAGCCGCGGCCCTCGCCGAGCAGCAGATCACTTGCGGGCACGCGCACGTCATGGAACACAACCTCGGCGTGGCCGTGCGGCGCGTCGTCGAAGCCGAACACCGGCAGCATGCGAACGATCTCGATGCCGGGCGTGTCGAGCGACACGAGGATCTGGGATTGCTGCGAATGGCGCGGTGCATCCGGATCGGTCTTGCCCATCACGATCGCCAGCTTGCATCGCGGGTCGCCGACGCCGGACGACCACCACTTGCGGCCGTTGATCACGTAGTGGTCGCCGTCGCGCTTCATCGAGGTCTGGATATTGGTCGCATCGCTTGATGCCACATCGGGCTCGGTCATCAGGAACGCCGAGCGGATCTGGCCCGCCAGCAGCGGCTGCAGCCAGCGCTGTTTGTGCGCGTCACTGCCGTAGCGGATCAGCACTTCCATATTGCCGGTGTCGGGCGCCGAGCAGTTGAAGACCTCGGAGGCGAAACCGATCCGGCCCATCTCCTCGGCACACACCGCGTACTCGAGGTTGGTCAAACCGGCACCGCGGTACGGGCTTCCCTCGGGCGCCGAATCGCGCGGCAGAAACAGATTCCACAGACCTTCGGCCCTGGCCCTGCCCTTCAGGTCCTCGACGACGGGGACGACCTGCCAGCGGTTCTCGCCGAAGTCTTTCATCTGCTGCACGTACACCGGCACGGCCGGGGCGATGTGCTGCTTCATGAACCCGGCGACGCGATCGCGCCAATGCACCTGCTTGTTTGATAGCGTGAAGTCCATCGTCTGCGCTTTCGTTGTGTCGCTCTGCCGATGTCTGGCAAACTGCATTTTCCAATGGTAGTCAATCATCGTGGCTTTTGGCTATAAAGCTGGCGAAATAGGGGCATACCCTAGTTTCTATTCATCGTGACGAGCCGCACATGACCGACACTTCCATCGCCCCGTTGCTCGCCCACCTCGAGGGCCGCTACCCGGCCAGTCCGACGTGGTTTTCGGCCGCGCTGGCAGACGCTCCGCAGCGCGCGTGGCACATGGTGCAGGGCACGGCCATCGAGACGCTGAGCTGGGGCCAGATCGGCCGACGGCCTCCTGCTGCTGCTGTGCGGCAAGATGGCGCGTGCCGACTGGTGGAGCTTCATCGCCGCGTTCTTCGCCGCGACGCATCGGGTCGTCGCGCTGTCTTGGGCCGGAATGGGCGGTTCGCGCTGGCGCGAGCAGTACTCGGTCGAGACAATGAGCGACGAAGCGATGACGGTGGCGCTCGCGACCGGACTTTTCGAGAGCGAACGCAAGCCCGTGCTCGTCACGCACTCGTTCGGCGCGTTTGCGAGCCTGCTGTGCGCACAGCGCCATGGCGTGCGCCTCGGCGGCGTGCTGACGCTGGACATGCCGTTGCTGTCGCGCGCGCAGCGCGAAGCCCGCCGCGGCCCGACGCTGCGCAGCGTGTTCGCGCAGCGGCCAACGCGCGTCTACCCCAGCCTGACCGATGCACTCGCGCGCTTTCGCTTCGCACCCGAGCAACCGTGCGAGAACCTCTTCATTGCCGACCACATCGCGCGCACGTCGCTGAAGGAAGTGCCGCTGATCGACGGCATGTGCAGGACCTGGCGCTTCGATCCGCGCGTGTCGCAGATGCATCCCGGCGACCCGGCGCGCAGCCTGTTCGGCGCCGTCTGCCCGGTGGCGATGGCCTGGGGCGCGGACTCGGCCCTCGTGACGCCCGAGGTCGCCGCGCACGGTCTGAGCGTGGCGGCCCCGGGCACGCCACGCATCGCGATCCCAGGCGCGCGCCACCACCTGATGGTGGACCAGCCGCTGGCCCTTGTCAGCGCGCTGCGCGGCCTGCTGCAAGCCTGGCCGAGTCGAAATTAAAAGCCCTGGTATGGCGGACGGCAACGCCGCGCTGAACGCACCCGTATCATTCGCGGCCGCCGAACCCGATCACCGATGCTGCAAGCTTCCCCTGCCCAGACTATGCGCTTTCAAGAAAAGCGCGAAGCCGTGCTCGCCGCCGCCGCACGGCTGTTCAACGAACACGGCGTGAAGGGCGCGACGCTGGCCGACATCGCCGCCAGCGTTGGCTTGGTCACCAACAGCGTGACCTACTACTACCGCAAGAAGGAAGATCTCGCGACCGCGTGCTTTCTGCGCTCGATCGCCGCGTTCGATGCGCTCGCAGCGCAAGCCAGCGAGCAGCGCGGCGTGCCTGCGCGGCTGCGCGCATTCTTCACGCTGCACGCCAAGCTGCTGGCCGACATCGAGCGCAGCGAACACGCGCCCATCGTCAACTTCAACGACATCCGCGCGCTGCCTGACCCGCAGGCCGAGGAAGTGTTCGCGGCCTACACCGACATGTTCCGCCACGTGCGCGGCCTGCTGAAAGGGCCCGAGACCGCGCATTTGTCGCGCGACGACCTGAACGCGCGCGGCCACATCGTCCTGTCGATAGCGCACTGGGTGCGCGCCTGGATCGGGCGCCACGAGCTCGTGGAGTACCCGCGTGTGGCCGAGCGCGTCGCCGACATCCTGGTGCACGGCATCAAGGGCCCCAAATCGCGCTGGCACGCGGCCGAGGCCGAGCGCGGCTGGCAGCTCGGGAGTGCAGCGAACGGGCCGATGGAAGCGTTCCTGCGCGCCGCGACCGTACTCGTCAACGAGCAGGGCTACCGCGGCGCGTCGGTCGAGAAGATCTCGGCGCGGCTGAACGTTACCAAGGGCTCGTTCTACCACCACAACGACAACAAGCACGACCTGATCTCGGAGTGCTTCGAACGCAGCTTCACAGTCGTGCGCGAGGCGCTGGGCTTGGCCGAGAGCAGCCCGGGCAGCGGCTGGAGCCGCGCCTGCGCCGCGGCGCGCGCGCTGGTGCGCTACCAGCTGTCGGACGGCGGGCCGCTGCTGCGCACCTCGGCGACGAGCGCGCTGCCCGATCAGGCGCACCGCGAGCAGGTGCGCCGCACCCTGCAGCGCCTGACCGAGCGCATGGGCAGCGTCATCGTCGACGGCATGATGGACGGCTCGATTCGTGCGCTCGACCCGGCCATTGCCGCGCAGGGCGCGATCGCGGCGATCAACGCCGCGGCCGAACTGCACCGCTGGCTGCCTGGTGCGAAGCCCGACGACATCGCCGACCTGTATGTGCGGCCTGTGTTCGAGGGCGTGCTGTGCCTCGGATTCATGCGCGCGGTGGAATAAACGGCGCGCGCAGCCCGTCCACCCCGATGACAGGAGCCGTTCGCTCCTGCTCAACCTTCCGGAGCTCGCATGGTCAAAGTCCTCGCTCTCGCCGCGTCCGCGGCAACTCTGTTCATCGCCAGCGGCTGCGCCAACATGTCCGCACCCGCCGCACCGGCGATGCTCGCCAGCGGCGCGCTTGTCGGCCCCAACGGCATGACGCTCTACACCTTTGACAAGGACACGGCCGGCAGTGGCAAGAGTGGCTGCAATGGCCCCTGCGCCGCGCTGTGGCCGCCCCTGATGGCCGGTGCAGCCGATCAAGCAACCGGCGCGTACAGCGTGGTGACGCGCGACGACGGCTCGCGCCAGTGGGCCTACAAGGGCAAGCCGGTGTACTTTTACAAGCCGGACCAGAAGGCCGGCGACCGCACGGGCGACAACTTCCGCGACGTTTGGCACATCATCAAGGAATGACGCCTGACGAGTTGCTGAGCTGGGTGCCGCGCCTACGCCGCTACGCACGGGCGCTCGCCGGCAACCGCGACGACGCCGACGACCTGGTGCAGGACACGCTGGAGCGCGCTTGGGTCAGGTCGGCGCTGTGGCGCGGCGTGGCCGACATGCGCGGCTGGCTGTTCAGCATCATGCACAACCTGCACGTCGACGGCGTGCGACGGCCACGCTTGCATACGCAGGCGATCGACGAAGACACACCCGAGCTCGCGATGGCACCGACGCAGGGCGAACGTCTCGCGGTGCTCGATCTGCAGGCGGCGCTGTACCAGCTGCCGATCGAGCAGAGGGAGATCGTGCTGCTCGTCGCGCTCGAGGACATGGCCTATTCCGAGGTTGCGAGGACGCTCGGCATTCCGATCGGCACCGTGATGTCGCGCCTGTCGCGCGGCCGCGAACGCCTGCGCACGCTGATTGAAGGGGAAGGGCACGCCGAAACGGTGCACCTGAAAGTCGTCAAATGAGTCACCCGTCATGAATCCGATCACCGAAGCCGAGCTGCATGCCTTCGTCGACGGCCAGCTCACGCCCGAACGCCAGTGCGAGATCGAGGCCGCTCTCGCGCAGCGCCCCGAAGAAGCGCTGCGCGTGCAGGGCTACCGGGAACACAAGCGTGAGCTGCGCGCGCTGTTCGACCCGGTCCTGGACGAGAACTTGCCGCAGCGCGTGCTGCGTGCCGCGCGGCCGCGAGCCGCCTGGTACTCCCAACGCTGGGTTGCCGGCATGGCGATTGCGCTAATCAGTGGCGCGAGCGGCTGGGGCCTGCGCGGCGCATTGCCCCTCGCATCGCCAACAAGCACGCTCGCCACCGCCGGCTTCGCGCAACGCGCGGCCGTCGCGCATGCGGTGTACACCCCCGAGCAGCGTCGACCGGTCGAGGTCGATGCGGCGCACGAGGATCAACTTATCACATGGTTGTCCAAGCGCATGGGCGCGCCGATGAAGCCGCCGCACCTGCAGGCGCTGGGCTACGCGCTCGAAGGCGGCCGGCTGCTGCCCGGCGGCCAGGGGCCGGTCGCGCAGTTCATGTACCGCGATGCGACGGGACAACGGCTGACGCTGTACGTGTCGAACGAGATCGGCGACCAGTCGCTGTCGGCCAACGCAGCCCACGGCGGCCATGGCGAGACCGCGTTCCGCTTCGCACGCGAGGGCCGACTCAATGTCTTCTACTGGGTCGAGGGCCGCTTCGGCTACGCGATCTCGGCCGAGGCCGATCGTGGTGCGCTGACCGATCTGTCCAGCGAGGTCTATCGCCAGCTGACGAGGGGCGCGACGGTCGAATAGAGGCCGCGCGTATCGAATCTTGATACGCGCGGCAGCTCGGCTTGCGACGCCGGCACCGATTGCTTTGCCCGGCCCGCGAATCTTGGGCAAGCTGCGGCTCGTTGCACGGGAGACCTCGCGATGAACCGCACCACCCCCGCCGCTGGCACCTCGCCCTGGCGGCGCTGATGCTGGTCTGCACGGCGCTGCCGGCTGCGGCGCAGACGACCTTGAACGAACTTCAGCGCGACATGCAGTTCGGCGACCTCGGGTTCATCCGCGTCACGGCGCTGCCGTTCCGCAAGGTCGCCGCAGCCACCGGAAACTGGACAAATTATGTCGGCATCGTGATCGACATCCGCGGCCCCGAGCCAGTGATCTGCGAAAGCACCTTCCCGCTATCGGAGGCAACCCGCTTGCGCGCTTCGTCGCGCGCTCCGAGGACGGCCGCGTCATGGTGATGGGACTGAGCACACTGCTCACCGACACCAACGCGCGTTCGTCGTGCCGCCGAGCCGCGCATGGGCATCAAGTACGACACCGGCTTCGACCTGCACTCGCGCCGCCAGTTCTGCTCGCGCTAAGCACGCGAGGTGCTGATCGAGGCGACCCGCAGTTCGGTCGGCGAGGTCGAGACCTTCGCGCATCTGCTTGAGCGCAGCCCGCCGGCCGGCCTGGGCTTCTGGCGCGTCTGATACTTCGGCCGCGTTCCGTGGACGCGCGAGACGGTCACGCCGGCGAGCTTGTTGCAGAGCACCCAGATGCGCAGCGTCTTCGGCGGTCGCGTGAGCGGCGCACAGTCCGATCGAGCTACCTGACGGCCTTGACGGGCACGACGGTGGGGCTCCATTTCGCGACGATGGCACGCAAGGTTCCGTCGGACTTGAGCGTGTCGAATGCGGCGTCGAGTCTGCGCACCAGCTCGCGATCAGTGTCCTTGCTGACGGCCAGATAGTAGCCACCGCTCCTTAACAGCAGCAGGGACGGCTCGAGCTGGTTCAGAGGGATCCCGCCTGCGGCGGCGAAGGCTTCGATCGAGTAGGGGTTCATCGGTACCAGATCGATGCGGCCGGCCAGCATCTTCTTGCCGTTCTGGCCATCGTGCGTTACGACCTCGGCCTCGATGCCTTTTTCCTTCAGCGTCTCGACCGTGGCATTGTTGAGCGTGTCGCCGATGCGGTAATGCTTCAGGTCGGCGAAAGTCTTGGGCGCGACGTCGCTGCGCGAGGCCAGCTTCCAGAGCCAGATCTCGCGGTCGGCGATCGGGCCGATCCAGCTGAACCAGGCCTCTCGTTCCGCGGTGCGGGCAACAGTGAGGATCAGCACCGAGCGCTCGTTGCGCGCCGTCGCCAGCGCGCGAGCCCAGGGCAGCGGCTCGGGGCTGAGCGTGAAGCCGGCGCGCCTGGCGAGTTCCTGCGCGATATCGACGCCCATGCCCTTTAGCTGACCCTGTTCGAGGTAGTTGAACGGCGCGTTGTCGTCGCCGACCACGGCGCGCAGCACCGGTTCGCCGGCAGCCCATACGGGGAGCGCGGTGACCAGCGCACAGCTCAGGCAGAGTCGTAAGAGCCGGATCATCGTCGGATTGTCCTCTTCAGACGTGAAGCAGGCGTTCGATTTCGGCCAACAGACGCACCATGTCCATCGGCTTGGTGAGATAGGTGTCGAATCCGGCTGAGAGCGCGCGCGCGATCTCTTCGGGCATCGCGTTGGCGCTGAGCGCGATCAGGGGAAGCGCGCCAGTGAGCGGTTCGGCCCGCAGGCGCCGGCAAAGTTCGACGCCATCGATGCCCGGCAGGTCGATGTCGACGATGGCCAGGTCGGGCAGCTGCGCACGCACCAGGGCCAGGCCCGACAGCCCGTCGGTGGCCACCGTCAGCCGATAACCCGGGCGCATCGCCAGCATGTGCACGAGCAGCTCGACGTTCGCAGGGTTGTCCTCCACGTAGAGCAGCTGCCGCTCGTCGTGGATCGCGGGCGAAGGTGTCGAAATCGATGGCTGCACCGTTGCGGGCGCGGCATGCACCGGCGGCGCGGCCGCGGCGAGCCTGGCGCTGAACGTCGAGCCCTCCCCCGCGACCGATTCCACCGTCAGCTCGCCGCCCATCAAGTGCACCAGGTTCTGCGTGATGACCAGGCCGATGCCGGTACCTTGGACAGCGGCCCCTTCCTTCTCGAAGCGCGTAAACGGCTGGTACAGGCGCGCCAGTTGTTCGGGGGTGAAGCCGTGCCCGGTGTCGCTGACCGCGATCACGACGTGCTCGTCGTCCCGGTGTTGTATGGCGACGGTGACCACGCCGTGCGGCCGGTTGTACTTGACGGCGTTGGACAGGAGGTTGCTGAGCACCTGCACAAGGCGCCTGTGGTCGGCGAGGGCCCACACGGCCGCCCCGGCCGCAGCGCGGTTGACGAGTGTCACGCCGCGCTCCCTGGCCATCGCCGCGACCAGCTCTAGCGTCTCGCCGATCACCCGCTGCGTGTCGACGGGCTCCATCGAGACGTTCACGGCACCGGCCTCGACGCGCGCCAGGTCGAGCACGTCATCGATCAGCCCGAGCAGATGCCAACCGGCTGTCTCGATCTGCGCAACCTTGCGCTGGTCGAGCGTAGAAAGCGGCGGCTGCGCCATGCCCAGCAGTTGGGCGAATCCAAGAATGCCGTTCAGCGGCGTGCGCAATTCGTGGCTCATGCGCGAGAGGAACTCGCTCTTGGCGCGACTGGCGAGTTCAACGGCCTGCATCGCGGCCTGCAGCTCCGCGGTGCGCGATCGGACGCGGCGCTCCAGTTCTTCGTTGATCGTGCCGAGTTCGCGTTCGGCAACGATGTAACGCGTGACATCGTTGAAGGCGACCAGCACGGCGTAGGCACTCGCCTCGCCCGGTCGCTGCAGCGGCGTGGCGTTGACCGTGGCCCAGAACTCGATGCTGTCACGGCGCCGAATGTGCATCAGTTCGCCGCGCACCGGAGCGCCGGTCAAGATGGCACGCCGCGAGGGCAGCTCGTCGTTCACGTACTCGTGGCCGTCCGTCCGGAAGAAGCGCGCGCTGTTGCCCGGCTTGTCGCCGCCGCCGCGCCGGGTCCGAAGCTCGTCGGCGGAAAGACCGAAGAGCACCAGCGCAGCCTCGTTGAAATCGAGCACCTCGTGGTTTCGGCCTCGCACCACCAGCCCCTCGACCAGCGTGTCGAGCAGCCGGCGCAGATAAGACTCGCGCTCCTGCAGCGCGGCGAGCTGGGTCTGCACCGTGCCGGCCATCTGGCCAAAGCTCTCCGAGAGCCGACCAATCTCGTCGTCGCGTCCGGTCAGCAGCGGCTGCGCCGGACGTCCTTCCTCAAGGGCCGAGACGCCCAGCTGCAGGCGCTCCAGCGGCTTGAGGACCACCACACTGAGCGCCTGGTAGAGCGCGAGCATCACAACTCCGTTGGTCACCAAGATGGCCGCGAGCAAGGCGTAGAGGTCGCGGCGCTGGTGTTCAACGATGGCCTGCCGCGTCGCGTACAGCACCACCTCACCGAGGTCGATCTGCTTGCCCTCGTAAGTGAAGCTGAGCCGCGCACGCCGGATCAGGTCGGCGGACAGCGGTGAGCCGATGGGCACCAGTCGGTCGCCTTCGCGCCGCACGGAATAGGCGCTGCCCTGTCGGCCCGCGACCTCGATACCGAGCAGGAACGGCGCGCCCATCTCGGAGTTCACGGTCTTGCTGATCTGCTGTTCGTTGTAGTCCCAGACCGCAATGGGCAGGCTGGATTCGAGCCGGTCAACGATGCCGTCGACTTCGGTGGCAAGCTGCTGCTCGCGCTCGGCCTTCAGCTTGAAGTAGTTCCATGCCCCGGTGACGGCCAGTGTCGACGAGACGATCAACACGAAAACCAGCGCGATCCGGTGTCTGATGGAGCGGGGGTTGATCATTGGCAGTGCGACGGGTTCCTGGGGCAGACACGGCGCTCGAGCCCAGGGCACGACCCAAGCGAACCTCATTATCGTCGGCGCATGCGCGACTCACCCCGCGCGATGCGGGCTAGCGCTGGGCTAGCGCGACGTGTGCCGCAGAAGACGCGGCTGCGCCACTCACCGAGCGAGGTGCGCGGCGCTCCCTCCTGGCTGGGCGAGCATTAGCGTCTGGATCCAGGCCGACGACTCGACGTGGCGCTCCGGCTGATGCAGCAACCCGATCGCCACGCGCCCGGTCCACCAGACTCGTCGGCCAGTGCCCGGAATCACGAACTCACCGACATGGCCGGGCGGTATCGTCACCGGCGGTGCCGACGAACTGTGGTCGATGCCGCTGTGGTGGTGCGCGGTCGTGGTCAGATGTTCGCTGGACATGCTCGACTCCTGAAGTGACACAGCCATGATTGCGCCGCCGGAACCAATCGGCACCACCACAGTGAGGGGGCAGGCAACAGTACAAATCCACCCGAACAAGGGGTACCCGGCCGCGGCGCTTGACCTTCGGGTAAACGAGGAGCACGATCTCGTTCGTCGGGCCTCCTCAGGCCGCGGACAGTGAGTCCCTCGTGACCATGACACTTCATTCAGACGCCTCGCGCGCCACCCGGCCCCTCTGCGGCAGCTCCCGGCCACTGCCCTCCGCCTTGTCGAGCAAGCACCTCGCGGTGCATCCGCCGCGGCGACGGCAGCACCTTCCCTGACGGCCTCGCGCCGCACCCACAGAACCTCGCGTCGCGCACGCTGAGCGCTTGTCGCGCGCGCGATGCGCCGGTCGGCCTACGCGTCAGCTGCGCGCTTGCGCGGCCGATGCCTGGCCGTGTGTCCCCAAGACTTTAAGAAAGAAGGACCGTATGTTTCACGAACTGTTCGGCAACGGCTGGTTGTCGTTGTCTTTGATGACGGGCCTGGCGCTGCTCGTCTTCGCCATCTTCATCGCCCTGTCGGGCATGGTGCGCTACATCCCCAACTCGCGCATCGGCGTGGTCGAGAAACTCTGGAGCGGGAGCGGCTCGGTGCACGCCGGTCTGCTTGCGCTCGCCGGTGAAGCAGGCTTCCAACCCGATGTGCTGCGCGGCGGCTTTCACTTCTTCGCGCCGTTCCAGTACCGCGTGCACATCTGCCGCATGGTCTCGGTGACGCAGGGCAAGATCGGCTACGTGTTCGCGCGCGACGGCCGCGATCTGTCGTCGGGCCAGACGCTCGCCGACAACTCCAAGGTCAGCGACTTCCGCGACGTGCGCGCCTTCCTCGCCGGCGGCGGTCAGAAAGGCCCGCAGCGTCGCGTTCTGCGCGAAGGCACGCACGTGATGAATCCGGCGCTGTTCATCGTGATGACAGAAGAGGGCACCTACTCGATGGCGATGGACCCGCAGGAGCGCGCCTACTACGACAAGATGCGCGAGCTGCTTGACACGCGCCGCGCGTTCACGCCAGTTGCGATCCGCGGTGCGACCGACAACGTCGAGTCCGACCTGCTCGCCGTCGTCACGGTGCATGACGGCCCGGCGCTGCCGCGCGACGACCTGCTCGCGCCCGATGTCGGCGACGACCACAACTCGTTCCAGGAGCCCGAGGACTTTCTGGCTGCCGGTGGCCGGCGCGGTCGCCAGGAGCGCGTGCTCGTTGAAGGGACGTACTACATCAACCGCCTCTTTGCGACCGTGGAGCTCATCCCCAAGACCGTGGTGGATGT
>JANYBE010000293.1 GCA_025360945.1 Rhizobacter sp.
GCCGTGGTGAAGGATGCCGGCGCCGCACTCTTGCCCGCGGTGCCCGTGACGTTCTCGACCGGCACTGGGACTCAACTGACCAGCGTCGACACGGTGACCAATGCTGTGGGAGTGGCCAACGCAGTCCTGTCGGTTAGCACCGACAAGAGTGACCGAAACGTCACGGTTACCGTGACGGCCGGCACCGTGAACGGTACGCTCGTCCTGCCCGTCACCGGAACCACGCTGGTGTACACCGGCGCGACCAGTGTCGCGCTCGGGAGCACGGCAAATGTCGTTGTCCAGTTGACCGATTCGAAGGGCGTTGCCATTGCGGGCCTCGCCATCGCCGTCGCCAACACGAACAGCCTGAACAACCATCTTTCAGCTTCCACCGCGACAACTGACGCGCTAGGCAATGCCTCGGTCACCTTCACGCCAGGCGTGTTGGGGACTGACACGCTGTTCTTCACGGGCGCGGGCACGACAGCCACCGCGTCGATCGCCATCAACTGACTCGGCGGTGTTGATCAGTCTGATCGGGTTGCCGGGCGGAGGCAAGACGACGGCAGGCCGGCAACTCGCCAGACGCTTGGGTCGCGCCTTCCTGGACTCCGACGCCGTGATCGAGCAGCAGCTGGGCGAATCGATACGCAGCTTCTTCGAGCGCGAGGGCGAGGACCGCTTTCGCGACGTCGAGCAAGGCGTGATTGAGGACCTCACCGCTACGTTCGGCGGCGTGCTCGCCACCGGCGGGGGGGTCGTGTTGCGTTGGGCAAACCGGGAAAAATTGCGCGCACGATCGACCGTGGTGTACCTGACATCCACCCCCGAAGCCCTGTTCAAGAGGTTGCGTCACGACACGCGCCGCCCGCTGCTGCAAACCTCGGATCCGCTGGCTCGACTCCACGAGCTGCACGCCGAGCGCGACCCGCTCTACCGCGAGACGGCACACTTTCAGATCGCCACCGGTCGGCCCTCCATTCCGACACTCGTGACGACCATACTGACCCAACTCGAACTTGGCGGCGTGCTCGACCCTTTTGCCGTACCGTCGGTGGTCGACCCGCTCGTGTAGCAGAAGCCCGAGCGAAACACTTCATTCACATTGACTGCATGAGCGCATCCAAGCATCACGTAACGATCGACCTCGACGACCGCAGCTACGACATCGTCATCGGTGCCGAGCTCCTTGGCAACCCCGGCACCTACGCACGCTTGCCGGGCGGGGGTTGCGCTGCGATCGTCAGCAATGACACGGTGGCTCCGCTGTTCGGGGCGCGACTGGCGACGGCGTTGCGCGGCCGCTACTCGCAGGTGATCGAGATCAATCTGCCTGACGGTGAGGCACATAAGGATTGGCCGACGCTGAACCGCATATTCGATTCGCTGTTGCGGGCCGGTAGCGACCGCAAGACGACGCTATTCGCGCTCGGTGGCGGCGTGATCGGCGACATGACCGGGTTCGCCGCCGCCTGCTACATGCGTGGCGTGCCTTACGTCCAGGTGCCCACGACGCTGCTCGCGCAGGTGGACTCGTCGGTCGGTGGCAAGACGGCAATCAACCACGCCATGGGCAAGAACATGATCGGCGTGTTTAACCAGCCACTTCTGGTCGTGGCCGATGTCGACACGCTGACCACACTGCCGCAGCGCGAGCTCGTCGCCGGGCTGGCCGAAGTCATCAAGTACGGGCCGATTGCGGATGACGCCTTCTTTGCGTGGCTCGAGCAAAACCTGGACGCACTCCTGCTGCGCGACACCCAGGCGCTTGCGCACGCGATTCGCCGGGCATGCGAGATCAAGGCGCGCGTGGTGTCGCAAGACGAACGCGAAACCGGCCTGCGCGCGATCTTGAATTTCGGGCACACCTTCGGTCACGCCATCGAAGCTGGCTTGGGTTACGGCAGCTGGCTGCATGGCGAGGCGGTCGGTTGCGGCATGGTGATGGCGGCAGACCTTTCGGTCCGGGCCGGTCTTATCGAACCCGTGTACGCGGCCCGCATCGAGCGGCTCGTGCAACGCGCCGGCCTGCCAGTGCACGCACCCGCACTTGGCATCGAGCGCTATCAGCAGCTCATGCGCGTCGACAAGAAGGCCGACGCGGGCCAGACCCGCTTCGTTCTTATCGAGGCCCCGGGGCGCGCCGGCCTGCATCACGTCCCTCCTGATCTCGTCGCGGACGTGATTCGCCTGCGCACCCAGTGACGCCTTCCACATTCTGACCCGCTCCGGAGATATACATGAAACCCATCAAGCGCTGTGCACTGCTCGTCATCTTCGCCGGTATCGGTGCCGCTCAAGCTCAAACCAAACCCGCCGCGGCCGCCGCTGCACCTGACATGAAGCCAGGGCTCTGGGAGATCGTGCTCGTCGAGCAGGCTCCGAACGCGGTCGACAAGCGCACCACGACCTCGCGCATCTGCTACTCGGCCGAGGACATGAAGGAGCTCGAGCGGGTCGTGCCGCCCCAGCGCGACTTCAGCGTCAAGTGCCAGAACCGCGACATCAGATCGCAAGGCGCCTCGGTGACCTGGAAGCTGGCTTGCGCGGGTAAGGACACGAGTCGCAGCGGCACCGGCAAGATGACGCCCGCCACCGACAGCTACACAGCCCAGGTCGCGTTTGACGTGAAGTCCAAGGGCAAGACCAGCAAACTCGAGCAGACCGTCACCGGCAAGTGGGTGAGCGACTGCAAGTGACCCGTCACGCCTGAGGGCGTCGAACGGGCTGCCGCGCACGCTTGTCGCGAGCGGTCGGGCTCGACTCGGCCCGGACCGTGAACTTTGTCGCGGTGGACGCGCAGAGGCTTGCCGTTTGGTCGCCCGATGGCCCCGTTCGTCGGCTCGTCGAACTGCGGCGGCAAGCGCGTTTTTATACTGACACCGTCAAAGAAAGAGGCACCAGCATGCGTCGTCACCAAGGGTTCACGTTGATCGAGGTCATGATCGTCGTTGCGATCGTGGCCATCCTCGCCGCGATCGCCATTCCTTCGTACAACGACTACATCACGCGCTCGCAAGTGACCGAGGCTTTCTCCAGATTGTCTGAGGTGCGGGTCAAGATGGAGCAGTACTTTCAGGACAACCGGACCTACGTCGGCGCGTGCGCCAGCAACCTGGTCGCCCCGAGTTTGCTGCGCACGCCTCATTTCAACTTCACCACCACCCCCTGCAACGGCACTCCCATCACGTTCAGCGTGACGGCCACGGGCGACGTCGGTGGGCCGAACGGCTTCGTCTACACGATCGATCAGGCCGACACGCGCAGCAGCACATTCCCCGCTGCCTCTGCCTGGGTGAGCAACGCCGCCTGCTGGGTCAAGAAAAAGGACGGCTCGTGCTGACTCGCCGCGCATCACCGGGCTTCACCATCATCGAGTTGATGGTGACGATCACGATCTTCGCGATCCTGCTGATGATGGGGATTCCCTCGTTCAGCAGCCTGCTCCAGAACCACCGGCTAAGCAGCACCGCGAAGAGCTACGCTGCCGGGCTGCAGATCGCGCGCACCAAGGCAATTCGCGGCAACACACCGGTCGAATTCGTGCTGAGTTCGACGGCGTTGACGGGTGTTCCAGCGGCCGACGCAACCGCTGCCGTGCCGAGCCCCGCCGGGCCGAACTGGGTGGTGCGAATTCCAGTCACGGGCGGTGGGTATTTGCCGAACGAGTCCGAGACGTCCGAGAGCGCTGCCACCAGCACGGTGCGTGTCGCCGGGGCGGTTGCAGCCGGCGCGCCGGTAGCGACCACCTACGCCGGGACGATCGTGTTCAACGGCCTGGGCAGCCCGCTCGACAACACCGGCAGCTTGACGGGCACCGGCGCCTTCGAACTGAACATCGACAACCCGGCGGGTGGTGCCTGCGCCCTCGGTGCAGGCGGTCCGATGCGCTGCCTGCGAATCAAAGTTCGCCCCGGCGGTCAGATCCAGCTTTGCGATCCGGCCGCCACCGACCCACGCGACAGCCGCTACTGCTAGGCCCTGCCATGAAGACCAGTCAACACCAACAAGGCTTTCTGCTGATCGAGGGCCTGATCGCCATTCTGATTTTCAGCCTAGGTATTCTCGGGCTGGTGGCGATGGGCTCGAAGGCGATCGCCGCGCAGTCGGACGCACGGTACCGCACGACGGCAGCGCAACTGGCCGACGAGATCGCCGGCAAGATCGCGCTGGGCGTCGACCGGTCCGCCAGCGGGACCAAGATTGCGGCTTCATTGGCAGGCTTTCAGCACCTTGCGGCAGGCGGCGCTTGTGCATTCGGCGGGCCGGCCTCGGCAGACGCCAACGTGATCGCATGGGTTACGCGTGCGACCACCACGGGCCCGGGCCTGCCCGGGCTGCCCGGTGCCACCGCGACGAGCCAGCAGATCAAGGTCGTCGGCGGGGCGGTGAACGAAGTCGACATCACCGTGTGCTGGCAGGCGCCGTCCGACACGGCGCCGCGTCAGCTCACGCTCGTGACCTACGTGAACTGATGCCATCATGAAGCTCACCCCTTCGTTCAACCGCATCCGCATGGCGCGCGGGTTCAGCCTGATCGAGTTGCTGATCGGCATCGTCATCGGCCTGGTCGGGCTGCTCGCGATCTTCCAGGTCGTGACGGTGTGGGACTCCCACAACCGGACGACGACCGCCGGCGGCGACGCCGACGTGGGTGGCACGCTGGCGATGTTCACGCTCGAGCGCGACATCAAGCAAGCCGGTCTGGGCATGAAGCCCACGGCCGGCACACAGCTGAATTGCAACGGCACCGGCATCCAGGTCAACGATACGGTGTCCGGGGCCTCGACGTTGCGATTCGCACCGGTCGAGATCGTCGCGGGAGCCGGTGGTGTGCCGGACCAGATCAACGTGTTCTACGGCAACACGTCGTTCATGCCGGCGCCCGAAGTGTTCTCGCTGTCGACGGCGACCACCAACACCATCACGCCCAACCGCTATGGCTTCCGACCCGGTGACCTGGTGATCGTGGCGGGCAACCCGACCGAGCCGTGTTCGCTGGTCGAGATCACCGCCGGCGCCACATCGGGCGGCCTGGTGACCCACGCGCCGGGCAACTACGTGACCTACTACCCGACCGCTCCGGCGAACAGCGCCGCTGCCCGTTTCAACGGCACGGCGGGCACGACCACCGCCTACAGCGGTACGGGCACCTTGTTCAACCTCGGCCCGGCCCCGCAGTTCGACCGGTGGACGATCAGCGCCACCGGCGTGCTCCAGCGCAGCGAGTGGATCTTCGGGTCGGGTGCGGTCGACGTCGCCGAAGGCGTGATCAACATGAAGGCCCAGTATGGGCTCTACGGCTTCGACGGCGCTCCGCTCAACCAAGTCCTCAGCAACGCCGATTGGACAGCCACCACGCCCACCGCCGGGAACTGGGCCAACGTGCTCGCGGTGCGTGTGGCCATCCTCGTGCGCAGCAAGCAGTGGGAACGCAGCGCCAGCGGCAGCGCGTCCGGCGTGCCCACCCCGGTGACCCAGACCGCCCCGCAGCCGAGCTGGGTGACCTGCCCAATCCCGGACACCTGCGGCGGTTTCCTGATGACCAATATCGATGGCACGCCGGATTCCAACCTCCCGGGCGACCCGAACAACTGGCGCTTCTACCGCTATCGCGTCTACGAAAAAGTCATCCCGTTGCGCAACATGATCTGGGGGGCCCAATGACGAACGTATCGCTCCCCAGGCGGGCCCGCGCCGAGGGTCGCGCTGCGCAAGACGGCATCGTGATGTTCGTCGCGCTGATCGTGCTCGTCATCATGTCGCTGGCCGGGCTGGCGATGATGCGCCAGATCGGTAGCGGGCTCTCGATCGCGGGCAACATCGCCTTCAAGCAAGGCGCGACTGCGCTGGCCGACCTGGGGACGGAGCAAGGCATCACCAACGTCGTGACCTGGGCCGTGACCCTTGCAACCAACAACGACAACGTGGCCGCCGGCTACTGGTCCAGCGCCCCCGCCGACGTAGACCCGACCGATGCCTTGTGGACTCAGACTTACTGGCCTACCGCCCAGAGCGTGACGGCGCCGGGCGCCGCCGGCAACGCGAAAGTGCAGTACGTGATTCACCGTCTCTGCAACCTGCCGAACGCCGCCGACAGCGCGCCGTTGCAGCAGTGCGCCGGCAGCGCGCAGAACGGCGGCAGCCATTCATCCGGTGCCGGATATGGCGGCGGTTCGGGCAACCAGACCGTCGTCGCACCGTACTACCGCGTCACCACCAAGGTCATAGGGCCCCGCAACACCGTGAGCTACACGCAGGTCGTGTTCAAGGCCTACTGAGTCAGGCCGCAAGGGAATCAAACATGAACAAGAGCACAAACGTCTTCGGCCACCGCGCCTTGCAGGCCATGCCTTGGCGCGCGACCCTGTGCTCGCTCGCCGCGATGCTCGCGCTCGTCGGCGGTCTGCTGCCGAACTCGACCCACGCGGCGCTGACCGACATCTCCAGCACGCCGCTGGCGGGCACGCCGTCGGTGCAGGTCAAGCCCAACATCATGCTGCTGATGGACGCGTCGGGTTCGATGGGCTGGAGCCACATGCCCGACGACGTCGAAACGGTGACCGGCATCAAGAGCATCGGCTACAAGAGCTCGCAGTGCAATTCGCTGTACTACAACCCGGCGACCAACTACCTGTTGCCGAAGAAGCCCGATCCGCTGGCCACGCCGTTCACGGCGCCGAGCTTCCTCGCGGCGCCCTACGCCGGCTACGCCTCTTACTACGTTGCGCCGACCACCTTGCAGACTTCGGTCGTCAACCTGTCGACAAGCTTCCAGGCCTACGATGCCACAACCCTGCGCACGGCGACGACGCCCGATACCGCGCAGGCTGCCTACTACTACGTCTACAGCGGCGGGCCGGCACCGGCATCGACCAGCGCGCCCTGTACCGATCTGGACACCTACGCGACCGATGGGCTCGCGACCAAGGCGGCACTCGGGGCGGGCGGCGGCACCTGGACGCGCAAGACCGTGAGCGCGACGTCCGGCCCCGGCGCCACCGACGAGCGCGCGAACTTCGCGATGTGGTATTCGTTCTACCGCATCCGGATCAGCATGATCAAGAGCGCGTCGAGCATCGCGTTCAACTCGCTGACCAACAGCTTCCGCGTCGGCTTCATCCTGATGCAGCCCAAGGACAATCCGACCGACGCGGCCATCAACCCGTCGAAGTTCCTGGCCATCAACGACTTCAACATCACCCAGCGCGGGCTGTGGTTCAACTCGCTTTTCTCGCAGATCCCGAGCGGCGCGTCGCCGGCCCGGGAAGGCCTGGCGCGGGTCGGGCGTTACTACGCCGGCAAACAGAATTCGATCAACGCCGGCATGCCTGCCACCGGCGCGAACGACCCGGTGCAATACAGCTGCCAGCGCAACTTCACCATCATGACGACCGACGGCTACTGGAATGCCCAGACCGAGTCGCCGAGTGGCGGCGCGGTGGATCTCAACGGCAATCTGCTGACCACGAGCCAGGACAGTGATCTGACCAACCCGCTCGAGCAGATGCCGATCTACGACGGCTCGACCAACGGAACCCAGCGGGTCGAAGACCACGAGAACAGCTACGTCTACGCGTCCTGCGGCACCTTCGCCTACATGAGCACGAGTCAGACGACTCAGAGCACGTCGCAGACCTTGACGACGACTTCGCAGATCATGCAAAGCACGACGCAGGCCCTGCAGAGCACGCGGCAGAATCTGTACAGCACCGTGCAGAACCGTCAGAGCACGAGCCAGACGACGCAGAGCACGACGCAGCCCTTGCAGAGCACCGCGCAGAACCTGCAAAGCACGGTGCAAAACCAGCAGAGCACCGTCTACGCGACGCAGAGCACTTCGCAGACCCTTCAAAGCACGCTGCAAAACCGGCAGAGCACGACCCAGAACCTGCAGAGCACGACGCAGAACGTCGCGACCGCAACCCAGGTGACCATGACCGTCTCGGTGGTCAGGCAGAGCACGACGCAGAACCTGAGGAGCACGACCCAGAATCTGCAGAACACGACCCAGACCACGCAGTCCACGGCACAGCGGCTGCAGAGCACGGTCCAGAACCTGCAGAGCACGGCGCAAAACCGGCAGAGCACGACGCAGACCACGCAGTCCACGACGCAGGCCCTGAAGAGCACGACGCAGGCACTCCAGACCACGACCCAGAATCTTCGCAACACGACGCAGGTGACGCAGAGCACCTCGCAGGCGACCCAAAGCACCTCGCAGACGAACAGGAGCACGTCGCAACAGACCATCTCCACGTCGCAGACCACGCAGACCACCGTGCAGGATCAGTCGTGCGATGCACGCACCGAGTTGTGCACCTACGTCTCGCCGGGCAGTTGCACGGCGGGCGGCTACATCAGCTGCCAGCACTACCAGGCCGGCCCGTCGCTCGTGGCGAGTTGCGCGACGACGAGCCCGACGGCGGGCAACAACTACCTGAGCACCACCTGTGCCACCACGTCAACCGCGCCGGCCGGCACCGCGTCCTGCACGCCGGCCTCCGCGACGGCGGGCAACAACTACACCACCACGAACTGCAGCACGGCCCTCACCGGCCCGACGCCGGTGGCGTCGTGCAGCGCCACGGCCGCCAATTCGGGCAATGCCTGGACTGCGACCACCTGCAGCAACGTCACCTCCGGGCCCACGGTGGTCGCATCGTGCACGCCCACGTCCGCCTCGTCGGGCAACAGCTGGACGGCAACGACCTGCGGTGCGAACACGACCGGGTCGACCGGGGTCGCGTCCTGCACGGCGGCGCCGGCGAACAGTGGCAACGGCTATATCGCCACGACCTGCGGCAACAACAACACCAGCAACGTTCCTGTCGCGTCCTGCGCGGCCTCCGGCCCGACCAGCGGCAACGCCTACACGACCACGACTTGCGGCACCAACAACACCAGCAATGTGCCGGTCGCGTCGTGCGCCGCCGCCGGCCCGACCGCAGGCAACGGCTACACCACCACCACTTGTTCGAGCAACAACACGAGCAACGTCCCGGTGGCTTCGTGCGCGGTCTCGGGTGCCAGTGCGGGGAACAGTTACGTCGCCACGACCTGCACCAGCAACAACACCGGCCCGACCGGCGTGGCGTCGTGTTCGGCGGTGGCTGCGTCGGCCGGCAACAGCTACACGGCGACCATCTGCGGCAGCAACAACACGACCAACGTTCCGGTCGCGTCGTGCGCGGCCTCCGGCCCGACCGCCGGCAACGGCTACACCACGACGACCTGCAACGCCAACAACACGTCGAACGTGCCGGTGGCGTCGTGCGCAGCCTCCGGCCCGACCGCCGGCAATGGCTACACCACGACGACGTGTGGCACCAACAACACGAGCAATGTCCCGGTGGCCTCGTGCACTGCTTCGGGCGCCACCTCGGGGAATGGTTACGTCACGACGTCCTGCATCAACAACAACACCGGCCCGACCGGCGTGGCCGCGTGCGTGTCCGTGGCCGCGTCGGCTGCCAACAGCTACACCGCGACGACCTGCGGCAGCAACAACTCGAGCAACGTGCCTGTGGCGTCGTGTGCGGCGTCCGGCCCGACCGCCGGAAACAGCTACACCACGACGACCTGCGGAACCAACAACACGTTGAACGTACCGGTCGCGAGTTGCGCAGGTTCCGGCCCGACGGCCGGCAACGGCTACACCACCACGACGTGCTCGACCAACAACACGAGCAACGTCCTGGTGGCGACGTGTGCCGCGTCCGGCCCGACCGCCGGCAACGGCTTCACGACCACGACCTGCGCGCCGTCGACGATCAGCGGGCCGACCGTCGTTGCGTCCTGCACGCCGGCGCCGGCGACGGCCGGGAACGGCTTCCAGACCACGAGCTGCGGCACGATCGTCGTGAACACGCCGGTCGCCGCCTGCGTGCCCTCCGGCCCCACCGCCGGCAACAACTACACGACCACGACCTGCGGCACCAACAACACGACCAACGTGCCGGTGGCTTCCTGCGTCGCCTCGGGCCCGACCGCAGGCAACAACTACACGACCACCACCTGCTCGACCAACAACACGACCAACGTGCCGGTGGCCGCTTGCGCGGCGTCCGGTCCGACCGCGGGGAACGGCTACACGACGACGACCTGTCCTGCTCCGGTGATCTCCGGGCCGACCCCGGTAGCCACGTGCACAACGACCGGCGCCAACGCGGGCAACAGCTTTGTGGCGACCTCCTGCACGGTCGGAGCCACAGGCCCGACGGCAGTGGCTTCCTGCTCGCCGATCTCGCCAACGAGCGGCAACGCCTACACGACCACGACTTGCGGCAGCGTCGTCGCCACGAATGTGCCGGTGGCCTCGTGCGTGGCCTCGGGCCCGACGTCGGGTAATGGCTACAAGACGACCACCTGCGGCACCAACAACACGACCAACGTTCCGGTTGCGTCGTGCGCGGCCTCCGGCCCGACCGCGGGCAATGGCTACACGACGACGAGCTGCGGTGCCAACAACACGTCCAACGTGCCGGTGGCATCCTGCGCCGCAAGCGGCCCGACGGCTGGCAACAGCTACGTTACGACGAGCTGCTCCAGCAACGCCACCGGACCGGTAGGTGTGGCGAGTTGCTCTGCGGTGGCGCCGACGAGCGGCAACAACTACACCACCACCACTTGCGGCAGCGTCGTGACCACGAACGTGGCTGTGGCCTCGTGTACGGCGTCCGGTCCGACTTCGGGCAACAGCTATGTGACGACGACCTGCCCGGCACCGGTGACCACCGGCCCGCTGCCGATCGGAACGTGTACCGCGTCGGGTCCGACCGCGGGCAACGGCTACGTCGCGACGAGCTGCCCGGCACCGATCGTCACGACCAATGTGGCGGTGGCGACCTGCACGGCCGCGCCGGCCACCAGCGGCAACAGCTGGACCAGCACGACCTGCGCGTCGACCATCACCGGCCCGACCGCGGTGGCCTCGTGCACGCCCACGGCGGCCTCGTCCGGCAACGGCTGGACGGCAACCACCTGCAACACGGTGCCGACCACGACCGCCACGGCGAGCTGCACGGCTTCGGGGCCGACCGCGGCGAACAGCTACACGACGACGACGTGCCCCGCCCCCTTGACGACCGGGCCGACGGCGGTGGCCTCGTGCATGGCGTCCGGGCCGACCAGCGCCAATGCCTATCTGACGACGACCTGCAACACGGCCACGACCGCGCCGAGTCTGCAGCCGTCGTGCCTGGCTGATCCTCCGACCAGCGCAAACAACTACACGACCACGACGTGCGTGCCGGCGCCTGGCCGTCAGATCAACTACACGACTCTCAACACGATCACGACGACGCAGACGAATGGCGTGGTCGCGATCGGCGTGCCGACGGTCGTGACCTCGACCACCGGACCGCTCGCGGCGACGGCCTGCTACAGCCCGCTGGCGACGCCGCCGGTGTTGCCGGCGAGCCCATCGCCTGCCGGGGTGGTTGCCGGTCTGGGCACGGTCGGGCCGGTTCCTCCGTCCGGCTGCAGCGCATGGCCGTGCACGACCTCGACCGTTACGCCGGCGACTGGCAGCGTCAACTCGCTTGCCGACGTGGCCCAGTACTATTACGCGACGCCGCTGCGCACCGGGGCGCTCTGGCCCGCCTCTGGCAAGGGCAGCGTGAAGCCTGTCGGCGACCTGCCGGCAGTCGAGTCGGATGATGGGACATGGCAGCACATGACGACCTTCGCGGTCGGCCTGGGTGTGTCGGGGACACTGACTTTCGACCCGAATTACCGCGACGCGGCGACCACGACGGGCGACTTCGCGCAGATCCGGCTCGGCACCAAGAGCTGGCCGTTCTGGCCCAACCCCTCGATCAACTACGACCCGGCCACGGGCGGAGACTTCAACAACTGGAACGATGCCCGCTCGATCGATGACTTCTGGCATGCCGCAGTGAACGGCCGGGGTCAGTACTTCAGCGCTAAGGACCCGACCTCAGTCGTCGCCGGGCTGAGTGCGGCGCTAGGCAAGATCGACCAAGTGGTGGCGGCCGGCTCGGGCGCAGCGACATCGACCTTCCAGCCCGTGGCGGGCGACAATTTCGCCTACCTCGGCAGCTACACCACCGGGGTGTGGTCCGGCGAGCTGGCCGCGTGGCCGATCGATCTGACCACCGGCTTGCCGCAGGTCGATGCGACCGGCGTGACGGCGCCGATCTGGTCCGCACAAAAGCTCTTGGCCGCGCGTACCGCAGCGGCTTGCGACACGCGGCAGATCTACCTGATGAAGCCTGGAGCGCCAACCGACAACATGCTCGACTTCAGTTCGGGCACCCAAAGCTGCGACAGCGGTGGCGCCCCGACCGGCGCGGCGCGTACCGGGCTGACGGCCACGGAAATGGCGTACTTCAGTTCGGCACAGGTCCAGCTTCTGAGCCAGTACGCCAGCATGACCGATGGCACCCTCGGCACGGTGGATCAGCGAGGCCCGGCAGTCGGCAGCAACCTGGTGAACTTCCTGCGCGGGCAACGTGGTCTGGAGAAGTTCTCTCCCAATGTCGCGAACGAGCTCTACCGCAAGCGCGCGGCGGTGCTCGGCGATTTCATCGACTCGCAGCCGGTCTATGTCAGCAAGCCTTTGCAGATCTACCAGGACACCGGCTACGGCACCTTCGCGAGCGCGAACGCGACGCGCACGCCAATGCTCTATGCCGGCGCCAACGACGGCATGTTGCATGCGTTCTACGCCGGTACCAGCGTGACCGACCCGCAGCGCGGGCAGGAAGCCTGGGCGGTGATTCCGAGCGCGGTGCTGCCCAACCTGTACAAGCTCGCCGA
Source organism: Rhizobacter sp. (assembly GCA_025360945.1). Classification (GTDB taxonomy): domain Bacteria; phylum Pseudomonadota; class Gammaproteobacteria; order Burkholderiales; family Burkholderiaceae_C; genus LMDS01. Next base: position 12,766 of record JANYBE010000293.1, read on the forward strand.
CGCCAACTACAAGAACACGCACCAGTTCTTCGTCGACGGCACGCCGACGGTGGGCGACGCGTTCGACACCACCTCGGGGACCTGGAAGACCATCCTGGTGGGCGGGCTCAACGCGGGTGGCAAGGGCTACTACGCGCTCGACGTGACCGACCCGGCCGCACCCAAGGGCTTGTGGGAGTTCAATTCGTCGACAGCCTGTTGGCCCGTCTCGACGAATTCGGATTGCTTCATCGGCCTGACCTTCGGGCAGCCACTGATCACCAAGATCGCCTACACCGGCTATCCGGGCGGTCGCTGGGTCGTGATCGTGACCTCGGGCTACAACAATGTGCATGCCTCCCCGATCGCTGGGGACGGGCGCGGCTATCTGTACATCCTGGACGCGATCACTGGCCAGATCATCGACCGCATCGACACCGGCGCCGGCAGCGCAAGCACGCCGAGCGGCCTGGCCCAGGTCAGTGCGTTTGCCAACAACGGGGCACTGGACAACAGCGCGGTCTGGGTCTATGGCGGCGACCTGTTGGGCAATGTCTGGCGCTTCGACGTGAACGACGCGCTGCCGCCGGCAGGGCGCGATGCCACGCTGATCGGGCAGGCGACCGATCCGGGTGGTGTACCGCAGCCGATCACGGTCCGGCCGGAACTGGCCGAGATCACCGGGCAACCGATGGTCTTGATCGGGACCGGAGAGTTCCTGGGTTCGACCGATATCGCGAGCACTCAGGTTCAGTCGGTGTACGGCATCGTCGACCCGTTGACGACCGGCACGGCCTACCCGAACCTGCGTGCATCGCTCAGCCCGATGTCGCTGACTCAAACAGGCAGCGCTGACACGGCGGTCCGCAGCGTGGCCTGCACGGCAGGTACGGCCGCGCAGTGTTTCCAGGCGAACGGGTGGGTGTTGGACTTGAACGGAGAGGCGGGCGAGCGGGTGAACGTGCCGATGAATCTGATTCGCGGCGAACTGATCGTTGCCAGCAACGTGCCGTCGGCGTCGAATGCGGCCTGTACCGCGGGTGGCGACGGCTTCCTGAACTTTCTGAACTTCACCAATGGCACCGCGATCGGCGCGACCACGACCAGCGGTGGCCTCCCGGATTCCACCGGCTTGAGGGTGTCGGACTACATTGCCGGCGGGCTGATCACCGGTATCACACCGATCCGCCTGACCTCCGGCGAGTACAGGGTGATAACCCGCATCTCGGACGGCAAGACGATGGCCCCCACACCGCCGATACCGCCGCCGCAGATCAGCAAGGGACGGATCAGCTGGCGTGAGATCACCGAATGAGTCGGGTGCATTCGAGACCTTGACCAGCTCGGCCATGTTCGTCGGGCGCGTGCATCCGGAGTACGCGATGCCGCCGCGGTTGACCCGCGGCGGCCTCCGTTGGGCGGTGTTGCTGGCGATCACGATCCACGCAGCGGTGTTCTTTCCGCTGCAGGGGGGTTCGTCGCGAAACGGGCTCGTCGTCGTGTCGCCGTCGATGCATGTGCGCATGCTGAGCGCGTCGCGGGAGCAGACGCCCGTCCCCTTGCTCGCGCCGGTATCGATACCGCCGGCCCGGCCCAGCATTGGCGGCAATCCTGGTGAGGCGCAGGTCACGCGGTCGACCACGAAAATGCTGTCGAGCCCCCTGGCTGCATCGACGACAGCGGCCGAGCCATTGACTGCGAATCCGCCGCCCGCGAACCCGGTCGCCAGCGCGGCGGCGACGCAAGCACGTGGTTTGCCGCCGGCCCCGGACTATCTTGCGGCTGGGCAACTCGATCCCGGGCCGACCCCTTTGTCTGAGATCGAGCCCGAGTATCCCGAAGCGGCCGGGTCGCTGCGAGGTGCGGTGATTCTGCGGCTGCTGATCAGCGACCAGGGCGTTGTCGACGACGTCAGCGTAGTGCGGGCCGCGCCCGAGGGGGTGTTCGATGCCGCGGCGGTCGCCGCATTCAGGGCAGCGACGTTCTCGCCAGGCAGGGTGCTCGGCGTACCGGTCAAGAGCCAACTCACCATCGAGGTGGCATTCACGCCGCTGCAGCGGGGCGACGTTTCGACCCGAAAATACTGAGTAGCGCGGTAAATGCGCGGGGACCGGCCTCGAAGCCGGCCTCGATTGCTTGTATTGACTTCGGATCCTCGTGATGGCCCGCCTCAATCGTCTCGTCGTTCCCGGGTTTGCCCACCATGTCGTGCAGCGATCCATCGCAGGGCAAGAGGGGTTCCGCGGCTTGGCCGACCACACCTTGTTCAAGGCGGCATTGCGGCGAAGTAGTTCGGAATGTCGCGTGGCCCTTCACGCCTACGTGCTGCTGCCGCACGAGTTTCAACTGCTGGTCACGCCGGGGGCCGGGCCGGACCTCGGGCGAATGATGCAGGCGCTGTCCCGCTTCTATGTGCTGGCCTTCAATCGGCGCCATGGTCGCGCCGGTGCGCTCTGGCAGGGCCGGTATCGGGCGGCGCCGGTCGGTGGATCGGACGCATTGCTGGCATGCATGCGGTATATCGAACAGGCCCCTCAACGCGCGGGTGGGATCGGTGTCGCGGCGTTTCCCTGGTCCAGCGCAGCTGTCCACGCCGGGGCGGGGGTCGATGCCATGCTGGCCAGCGTTCCTGCCGATTCTGCTTACTGGAGTCTGGGAAATACACCGTTCGAACGCGAGGCTACATACGCGCGGCTGCTCGAACAACCATTGACTCCAGCCGAGCTGTACGCGGTGGAGTCGACCACATTGAAGGGGTGGGCCCTAGGCTCTGGCGAGTTTATTGCTACGCTGAGCGCTGACTCCCAACGCCGAGTTCTCGCCACGCCTCGAGGCCGGCCTAGAAAGTTGACGCCGACCACGTGACTGAACGGTGCATGGGGGAAGAAGCATTGAATTTTGACTGTCCCCAAATATGCTTGTATTGAAAATAGTAATCAATAATTAGGGACAGACCCTGTTTCATGTGCGTTGAACGAAATGCTGCGCTGCAGTATCCTGAACCTATTCGACGCCAGCATCCGAGGTCGCTATGAACTCAATCTCGCCAGTCTCACCCGTTCAGTGGCCCGTCGCGCAAGAGGAAATCGATGCGGCCGCCCTGCACGGGCTGTACGAGCCAAGTCACGAACACGACGCCTGTGGAGTCGGCTTTGTGGCCCACATCAAGGGGCAGAAGGCCCACAGCATCGTTACCCAGGGCCTGAAGATCCTCGAGAACCTCGA
>JANYBE010000353.1 GCA_025360945.1 Rhizobacter sp.
CCAACTCACCGGGGTATTCATCGCCGCCGGCCTGATGCTGACCACGGGCGGCTTCTACATCGGGCGGCATGCTTCGAATCCATCGGCCGAGCCCATGGCGGCGGGTGCCGCAGCCGCTGATAGAAAGGTCCTGTACTGGCACGACCCCATGGTTCCGGGGCAGAGATTCGACAAGCCAGGCAAGTCGCCCTTCATGGACATGCAACTCGTGCCGGTCTATGCAGACAGTGATGCGAGCGACGGCGGCACGAAGATCAGCCCGACCGTGCAACAGAACCTCGGCATGCGCCTAGCCGGTGTTCGCCGGGCCGTCGTGGCTTCGTCCTTCGATGCAGTGGGCTCCGTCCAGTTCGACGAACGGCTGAGCGTCTCCGTTCAAACCAGAGTCGCAGGCTACGTCGAACATCTGTCGGCGCGTGCGCCGATGGAAAGCGTCCGCAAGGGTCAGGCGCTCGCCACCGTATTCGCTCCCGATTGGCTGGGTCCCTTGAACGAACTGTTAGCCCTCAAGCGCGCCGGCGTCTCAGCCGACCTCATCGCCGCAGCTCGAGAGCGGACACAAGCGATGTCGATACCCTCCGACCTCGTGCGCCGGGTCGAGGCTGGCGAAACCCCGAACGCACGCTTTGTCGTCACTTCGCCGTCGTCCGGCGTCGTCGCCGAGCTCGGCGTTCGAGAAGGTGCAGCGGTCTCTCCCGGCATGTCGCTGTTTCGGATCGCCGGCCTGGAGAAGGTCTGGGCGATTGCCGAGATCCCCGAAACGCAGGCACTGCGACTGGTCCGGGGTCAGACAGTCAGGGCCGTCCTTCAGGCCGATCCTTCACAGTCCTTCGACGGCAAGCTGACCGAACTTCTGCCTGAGGTCAGTGCGAGTACGCGAACACTCAAGGCGCGCTTCGAGGTCGACAACCGCAACGGCAAGCTCATTCCGGGCATGCTGTTGCGCCTTCAAGTGGCAGGTCCGAGCAGTTCCCGTCTCGTTGTGCCTGCAGAGGCGGTCATCCGTACCGGCAAGCGCTCGGTCGTGCTCGTGCGGTTGCCGAACGGCGCGTTCGAGAGCCGCGACATTGCACTGGGCCAGGAAGTCGGCGATGACATCGAAGTGCTGCGAGGACTCTCGGAGAGTGAGCAGGTTGTGGCGAGCGGCCAGTTCCTCATCGACTCCGAAGCGCGTCTGCGTTCGGTGACGGACAGCATGGCAATCGCACCTGCAACGGCCGGTGCGCCCTTGTCGGCCGGGTCGACGCCTACGGCAAAGGCTTCGGACGTCCATGTTGGTGAGGGAAAGATCGAAAGCGTGGCCGCCGACGGCATCACCATCTCGCACGGACCGATCTCGTCGCTCAAGTGGCCCCCGATGACGATGGGCTTCGGCAAGCCATCCACAGTCGCGTTCTCGGACATCAAGAAGGGAGACACGGTTCGATTCACGTTCAAGGAAGGCGGACCATCGGGCTACGAGCTGGTGTCGGTCCAACGCATCGGGGGCATGAAGTGATTGCCGCGCTGATCCGCTGGTCGATCCACAACCGGTTCCTTGTCCTCATCGCGACTGCATTCCTCGTTGCCGCCGGTGTCTCGTCGGTCGCGAGAACGCCCCTCGACGCGCTTCCGGATCTGTCCGACACGCAGGTCATCGTGCGCACGCCCTACCCCGGCAAGGCCCCACAGGTCGTCGAAGACCTCGTGACCTACCCGCTGACGACCACGATGCTCAGTGTGCCGGGCGCGAAAACTGTTCGCGGCTACTCCTTCTTCGGGGACTCCTTCGTCTACGTCCTGTTCGATGACAAGACCGACCCCTACTGGGCGCGGTCAAGGGTCGTCGAGTACCTCAACCAAGTGCAGAGCAAGCTGCCGCCCGGAGCGAACGCATCGCTCGGCCCTGATGCAACCGGTGTGGGCTGGGTCTATGAATACGCGCTCGTCGACCGGACTGGAAAAAACGACCTCGGACAGCTTCGCGCTCTGAACGACTGGTTCCTGAAGTTCGAATTGAAGACCGTTCCAGACGTGGCGGAGGTAGCCAGCATCGGGGGCATGGTCCGGCAGTATCAGGTCGTCCTCGATCCGGACCGCATGCGCGGGCTGGGCGTCACACAAGCGATGGTGGTCGAAGCACTGCAAAAGGCAAATCAGGCATCCAGTGGTTCTGTCGTCGAGATGGCCGAGGCCGAGTACATGGTGCGGTCCCGCGGCTTCCTGAAGTCACTGGAAGACTTCCGCACCATACCGCTCTCGGTCACGAGCGCGACCCCCGTTCTGCTTCGCGACGTGGCGACCGTTCAGATCGGACCGGAGATGCGCCGCGGCATCGCCGAACTCGACGGTCAGGGTGAAGTTGCCGGAGGTGTTGTGGTGATGCGCTCCGGCAGGAACGCGCGCACGACCATCGATGCGGTCAAGGCGAAGCTCGACGCGCTCAAGCCGAGCCTGCCACCTGGCGTCGAAATCGTTCCGACCTATGACCGCTCGCTGCTCATCGACCGTTCAGTCGAGAACCTGCGCTCCAAGCTGATCGAAGAGTTCATCGTGGTCGCAGTCGTGTGCGCCATCTTCCTGTTCCACTTGCGCTCTGCGTTGGTGGCGGTGGTCGCGCTGCCGGTCGGCGTGTTGGCTGCATTCGTCGTGATGCACTGGCAAGGCGTTAGCGCGAACATCCTGTCGCTCGGGGGAATTGCGGTCGCCATTGGCGCAATGACCGACGGCTCGATCGTGATGGTCGAGGGCCTGGCCAAACACATCGAGAACTTCGAAGAGAAGAACGGGCGACAACCTTCATCCATTGAACGGTGGGCGCTGGTGGCAGAGTCGTGCGTCGAGGTGGGACCTGCGCTCTTCTTCTCCTTGCTCGTCATCGCGCTGTCGTTCACTCCGGTGTTTGCTCTCGAGGCCCAGGAGGGTCGACTGTTCTCGCCGCTGGCGTTCACGAAGACGTACGCGATGGCTGCCGCCGCTGGCCTTTCGGTCACGCTGGTGCCCGTGCTGATGGGCTACTTCATCCGCGGGCGCATCCCTCGCGAGGCGGCGAATCCGATCAACCGTTTGCTCATCGCCGTCTACCGTCCTGCGCTCGAGGCGGTCCTGCGGTTTCCGAAAACGACCCTGGTAGTCGCTGCGCTGCTGCTGGCATTGACCGCCATCCCGATCTCGAGATTGGGCGGCGAGTTCATGCCGGCGCTCGACGAAGGCGACCTGCTGTACATGCCGTCCGCATTGCCCGGATTGTCGATATCGAAGGCTTCCGAACTGCTCCAGCAGACGGACCGACTCATCAAGACCGTTCCTGAAGTGGCCAGGGTGTTCGGCAAGGCTGGCCGCGCGGACACGGCGACCGACCCGGCTCCGCTGGAGATGTTCGAGACGACGATCCAGTTCAAGTCGCGCGATCAGTGGCGTGATGGGATGACGCCGGACAAGCTCGTCGAGGAACTGGACCGTGCAGTGAAGGTGCCGGGCCTTTCCAACATCTGGGTGCCACCCATCCGCAACCGAATCGACATGCTCGCCACTGGCATCAAGAGTCCCGTGGGCGTCAAAGTCGCTGGCGCTGATCTCAGGACCATCGACAAGCTCACGACGCAGATCGAAACGGTCGTCAAGAAGGTGCCCGGTGTGACGTCGGCCTTGGCTGAGCGACTCACCGGCGGTCGATACATAGACGTCGAAGTGGACCGCCTTGCCTCGGCTCGCCATGGACTGTCGGTGGCCGATGTCCAGGCTGTTGTCTCCACCGCGATCGGTGGGGACAACATCGGTGAAGTCATCCAGGGCCGCGAGCGCTATCCGATCAACGTGCGATACCCACGCGAAGTCCGGGACTCGCTCGAACGCTTGCGGCAGCTGCCGTTTTTGACCGACAAGGGTGCCCAACTCCTTCTTCAGGACGTGGCCAGGATCAGTGTCGAGGATGGGCCGCCGATGCTTCGCAGCGAGAACGCCCGCCTCTCTGGCTGGGTCTACGTGGACGTGCGAGGGCGGGATCTGCGCTCGGTCGTCAACGACATGCAGATTGCAGTCGCGAAACAGGTCGTGCTGCCCGCGGGATACGCTGTGGCCTGGTCCGGGCAGTTCGAGTATCTGGAGCGCGCGACCGAGCGACTGAAGCTGGTCGTGCCTGTCACGCTGGCAGTCATCTTTTTGCTTTTGTACTTGCTGTTCAGGTCCTTCGGCGACGCCGCACTGGTGATGGCCGCAGTGCCGTTCTCGCTAGTCGGCGGCTTCTGGCTCGTCTGGGCCTTGGGTCACTCCATCTCAGTGGCGACCGCAGTGGGCTTCATCGCATTGGCGGGCGTCGCGGCCGAATTCGGCGTCGTGATGCTCATCTATCTGAAGAATTCCCATGCGCGTCGGCTCGCGCTTGGTGAACCCGACAACGACGAAACGCTTCTCTCTGCGATCCGCGACGGCGCGGTTCTTCGCGTGCGTCCAAAAGCAATGACCGTGGCCGTCGTGATGGCTGGCCTGCTTCCCATTTTGTTGGGCACCGGCACGGGCTCGGAGGTCATGACACGCATTGCTGCGCCGATGGTGGGCGGCATGGTTACGGCACCGCTCCTGAGCATGCTGGTCATTCCCGCGGCGTGGTACTTCACACATCGAAGGCGCAAGCGCAAAACACAGCCGCTGAAGGCTTCGGTCAACGCGTCTTCACAACCAACTCTCAACCTCGAACCAAAGGAAGTCTCGTGAAGATCCAGAACACTCTCGTCCCTGTGCAGGTTCGCTGAACACCCCGTGCCGTCATGGTGACGAAGCGATAGACGGTCACGAGAGACGTGGTCGCCTTGAAGCACCACTGAAACGTCGACTGCGCCATATAACCTCTGTAACCCGTTGATTTTATTGGCGGTGGGTGCAGTCATCTGCGAACCGCTCTCCCCTCTCCAGTTCCCTGTATCAGGGAAGTTTGCAGGGAATGGGTGCAGACCTTGGCGACTTTTTGGCGCCGTCACCTCGCCGACGATGAGTCGTGGCGCCGTACGTGGGCTCGAACCTGATCTGAGCCAACAAAAGGAGCAGGGATCTTCTGCGGGTCGAGCAGGGAAATTGTCCTCCATTGCAGGGAGCCACGGCGCGTTGCCTTTAGGCCGCGGGTTGACCAATTCGAACTAGTTGCCCGTCACCGACGGGTTCAGGGCGACGAGACCGGGTCAGCCACTACCT
>JANYBE010000358.1 GCA_025360945.1 Rhizobacter sp.
GCGAGGTCTCGGGGCCGATTATCGCGATCGCGCTGGTGCTGGTCGCGGTGTTCGTGCCACTCGCGTTCATCAGCGGGCTCACGGGGCAGTTCTACAAGCAGTTCGCGCTGACGATCGCGATCTCGACCGTGATCTCGGCCGTCAATTCGCTGACCTTGTCGCCCGCGCTCGCCGCACTGCTGCTGCGCAGCCACGACGCACCGAAGGACGCACTGACGCGCGGCATGGACCACGTGCTCGGCCGCTTCTTCCGCGCGTTCAACCGCGTGTTCGCGCGCGGCGCCTCCGGCTACAGCCGCGGCGTTACAAAGGCGATCTCGCGCAAAACCATGATGGTCGCGGTCTACCTCGTGCTCGCCGCCGCGACCGTCGGCCTGTTCAAGATCATCCCGAGCGGCTTCGTGCCGGCGCAGGACAAGCAGTACCTGATCGGTTTTGCGCAACTGCCCGACGGCGCGACGCTGGACCGCACCGAAGACGTGATCCGGCGCATGAACGAGATCGCGATGAAGCAGCCCGGCGTCGAGCACGCCGTGGCCTTCCCCGGCCTGTCGATCAACGGCTTCACGAACAGCTCGAACTCGGGCATCGTGTTCACGACGCTAAAGCCCTTCGACGAGCGCAAGGGCGCCGATCAAAGTGCCGCGGCGATCGCCGGCCAGCTGAACCAGAAGTTCGGCGCAATCCAAGAGGCCTTCGTCGTGATGTTCCCGCCACCACCGGTGCAGGGGCTGGGCACGACCGGCGGCTTCAAGCTGCAGCTCGAAGACCGCGGCTCGCTTGGCATCAAGGCGCTCGACGATGCGCAGAAGGCCTTCATGGCCAGGGCCTACAAGACGCCTGAACTCGCCGGCATGTTTTCGAGCTACCAGGTCAACGTGCCACAGCTCTATGCCGATATCGACCGCACCAAGGCACGCCAGCTCGGCGTACCGGTGACCGACATCTTCGACACGATGCAGATCTACCTCGGCAGCCTGTACGCGAACGACTTCAACAAGTTCGGCCGCACGTACTCGGTGCGGGTGCAGGCCGACGCGGCCTACCGCGCGCGCGCCGAAGACGTGGGGCTGCTGAAGGTGCGCTCGCTTAGCGGCGAGATGGTGCCGCTGTCCGCGCTGATGAAGGTCACCCCGACCTTCGGCCCGGAGCGCGCGATGCGCTACAACGGCTTCCTGACCGCCGACATCAACGGCGGTGCCGCGCCCGGCTATTCGACCGGCCAGGCGCAGGACGCCGTCAAGCGCATCGCCGCCGAGACGCTGCCGCCCGGCATTGGCTACGAGTGGACCGACCTGACATATCAGGAGATCATCGCTGGCAACTCGGCGCTATGGATCTTTCCGATCGCGATCCTGCTCGTGTTTCTGGTGCTCGCCGCGCAGTACGAGAGCCTGACGCTGCCGCTCGCGATCCTGCTGATTGTGCCGATGGGTCTGCTCGCGGCGATGACCGGAGTGTGGCTCTCGCACGGCGACAACAACGTGTTCACGCAGATCGGCTTGATGGTGCTGGTGGGCTTGAGTGCGAAAAACGCGATCCTGATCGTCGAGTTCGCACGCGAGCTGGAGTTCGCGGGCCGAACGCCGATCCAGGCCGCCATCGAAGCGAGCCGCCTGCGCTTGCGCCCGATCCTGATGACCTCGATGGCGTTCGTGATGGGCGTGCTGCCCCTCGTACTTGCGACCGGCGCCGGCTCGGAGATGCGCCATGCGATGGGCGTCGCGGTATTCGCCGGAATGATCGGCGTAACCGCGTTCGGCCTGTTCCTCACCCCCGTGTTCTATGTGCTGCTGCGCCGCATGACCGGCAACCGCCCCCTCAGGCTGCACGGCAGCGTACCGACGGCCACAAGCGGTGCGGGCTTCCAGATCAAGCCCTCGCCCGCGGCGCCGTTTGAAGGATGACTTCATGAAGAAAAGCCTGTTTTCCTCGAGACTCGCGCCGTTGATCGCAGCGCTGCTGCTTGCCGGCTGCGCGAGCGCGGTAAGCTTGACACCAACCGCGGTGCCTGCGGCACCAGCCGCGTTCAGGGAACTCGACGGCCGCTGGGCCCAGGCCGCACCGGCCGAGGCGCAAGTGCGCGGGCGCTGGTGGGCCGTGTTCGCCGACCCGGTGCTCGACGGTCTCGTCGGGCGCGCCGAGATCAACAACACCACCATCCAACTCGCCGCGGCACGGCTAGCGCAAGCGCGAGCGTTCCTGCGCAACGCGGACGCAGATCGCCTGCCGCAGATCGGCGTCGGCGCGGGCGCGTCGCGTGGCAATCTCCTGACACCTGGCGTCACGACACCAGTCACGACGTTGAGCGCGGGTGCGACAGCCTCGTGGGAGCCTGACCTGTTCGGTCGTCTCGCCAAGGCGAGCAACGCCGCGGCACTCGACGCGCAATCGCGCGAGGCCTTGCTGCAGAGCGCGCGGCTGCTCGTGCAGAGCGACGTGGCGCAGACCTACTTCGTGCTGCGCGCGCTCGACGACGAACGCGCGCTGGTGCGCGAGACCATCAGCGCGTATCGCGACACGCTGCACCTCACCGAGCGCCGCTACAAGGCCGGTGACGTGGCAGAGCTCGATCTCGCGCGCGTGCAGACCGAGGTCGCGTCGAACGAGTCGCAGGCACTTGCGCTCGACCGCCGCCGCGCGCAGCTCGAGCACGCGCTCGCGGTGCTGCTCGGCGAGTTGCCCTCGTCGTTCATGCTCGCCGAAGCCGAATGGAGCGGCGCGTTGCCGAACGTGCCGGCCGGTATCCCGAGCACGGTGCTGACGCGCAGGCCCGATGTCTCGGCCGCGCAGAGCGCAATGCGCGCAGCGCAGGCACGTGTCGGCATGGCGCAAGCGGCGTGGTTCCCCGATGTGGCGCTGACTGCGAACGGCGGCTTCGCGTCGACCGACCTCGGCGATCTGTTCAAGTGGTCGGCACGCAGCTGGGGCATCGGCGCGCTGCTGTCGCTGCCGCTGTTCGACGGCGGCCGACGCGAGGCCGGCGTGCAGAACGCGAACGCGACCTGGGACGCCGCGGCGGCGAGTTACCGCGAGCAGGTGCTGGTGGCGTTCCAGGATGTCGAGGATCAGCTCGCCGCGCTGCGGCTGCTGACGGACCAGGCGAACGCGCAGACGCAGGCCGTCGACGCGGCCGCGCGTGCGACCGTGCTGTCGAACTCGCGCTACCGCAACGGCCTGGTAAGCCAGCTCGAGTTTCTGGACGCGCGCCGCAGCGAACTGACGAACCGACGCCAGGCGGTGCAGGTGCGCGCGGCGCAGTACCAGGCGACGGTCGGATTGATTCGCGCGCTGGGCGGAAGCTGGGGCAATTCACCGCCCGCCTGACGCAGCATACGGCGGATGAGCGACACTCCCGCCGCATGTTCAAAGCTCCGTTGTTCTCGGGCGTTCTGTTCGCCCTCGCCGCCGGCCTTATGTGGGGCCTGGTGTTCGTCGGCCCGCTGCTGCTGCCCGAGTATCCGGCGACACTGCAGTCGTTCGGCCGCTACCTCGCGTTTGGCCTGATCGCGTTGCCGCTCGGCTGGTTCGACCGCGACAAGCTCAAGCAGCTCACGCGTGCCGACTGGATCGAGGCCCTCAAGCTCGCGCTGGTCGGCAATATCGTCTACTACCTGTTCCTCGCCAACGCGATCCAGCGCGCCGGCGGGCCGCTGCCGACGATGGTCATCGGCACGCTCCCCGTCGTGATCGCGATCACGTCGAAGCTGCGCAGCAAGGCGCCCGGCGCCCGCGCTGAGGCACCGCTGACGTGGCGGCGCCTGCTGCCGTCGCTGGGGCTGATCGAGCTGGGCATCGCGCTCGTCAACCATGTCGAACTTGAACAGCTCAAGGCCGACCCGCACGCCGACCTCGCGCGCTACGCGCTCGGCGGGCTGCTGGCGGCATTTGCAGTCGCCTGCTGGACCTGGTACCCGATCCGCAATGCCGAGTGGCTGCGCGCGCACCCGGATCGAAGCTCGCGCGGCTGGGCCACCGCGCAGGGCTTGATGACGCTGCCGCTTGCGCTGTTCGGCTATGGCGTGACCTGGCTCTGGAGTACGCTCAGCGGCGACACCTTCGCAATGCCGTTCGGCCCGCGCGTGATGGACTTCCTGCTGCTGATGTTCGCGATCGGCCTGTTCGCGTCATGGCTGGGCACGCTGTGCTGGAACGAGGCGAGCCAGCGCCTGCCGCCAACGTTGTCAGGCCAGCTGATCGTGTTTGAGACACTGGCCGCGCTGAGCTATGCGTTCTTCCTGCGCGGCAGCGTGCCGCAGCTTGAGTCGCTGGTCGGCGTCGCACTTCTGGTCGCCGGCGTGGTCTGGGCCGTGCGCACGCAGCCGAGCGCGGCGGACGCGCACCCGAACTAGCGAACGTAGGGCGCGTCGGGCAACTCGTTCGGATTCGCCTCGCCCGGCGCCAGCGCGAAGTGCTGCGAGAGCAGCGCACCGACTGCGTCGACAGCCTGGTTCAGACCGGTCTCGAACCCACCATCCTTGAACGCCGCCTGCATCGATTGCGCAATGCGCTGCCACTCAGCCGCCTCCACGCGCGTGCTCAAGCCGCGGTCGGCGACGATCTCGATCGCGTGCTCGGCCAGCAGCAGGTAGATCAGCACGCCGTTGTTGTGCGCCGTGTCCCACACGCGCAGCTTGCCGAACATCGCGATCGCGCGATCGCGCGGCGTGGCGCGCGTGCGCACATAGCTCAGCGGCAGCCCGGCCTCCACGCAGATGCGGATCTCACCGCTGTGTTGAAGCTCGCTCGCGGCTACGCGCGCCTGGATGCGCTCGAGCGCGCCCGCACCGAGCAGGCGCTTCGCGTCACCGTGGTCGAAGCGACGGTGCCTGAGCAAGCGCAGCCAACGGTTGGTCGTGTCGGCTGTGCTCATCACCAG
>JANYBE010000368.1 GCA_025360945.1 Rhizobacter sp.
TCGAGGTCGCGTTTGAAATACTCCTGCAGCACCATCACCACGAATTCCATCGGCGTGTAGTCGTCGTTCAGCAGCACCACCTGGTACATGCGCGGCGGCTCGGTTTTCTGCGTCTGACGTTCGACCACGACTGCACCCTGCCCGTCGTCGGGGCTGGGTCGCACCACGGATGGCGTGGGCGGTGAGGCGGGTTCGTCGGGCATGGATTCATTCTATCGAGTTGATGCACTCACTGCGATGGCCGGGCTCATCGTCGATTCACGTTAACACCGTTCGCATATTGCGCTCCACTCGCATTCTGCAAGCCCTGAATTGGATTGGGGCCGGGCGTGCCTATTCGCACAAACGAGATGCATGGCCGTGCAGGCGTCCGGGGGTGTTCCCGTTCTTGACAGTCGATTTCCGAAGGCAGGAAAATGTGACGGGCGTCACGAATGCTGGCGCGCGCAGGGAGGACAGCATGGCCACCGGCACCGTCAAATGGTTCAACGATGCAAAAGGCTTCGGCTTCATCGAACCCGAGGCCGGTGGCGAAGATGTGTTCGCACATTTCTCGGCCATCCAGATGGACGGCTTTCGCACCCTGAAGCAAGGCGGGCGTGTCAGCTTCGAGGTCGTGCAAGGGCCCAAGGGCCAGCTGGCTCAGAACATCGCCGCGATCGACGGGCCTGAACGCGCGCAGCCGCCCGAGGTGCAGCCGACTGCCTCGATCAGCCCGTCCGCCCCGTGATCAGGCGTCGGACTTGCCGCGCGCCGCGTCCACGCTCCAGGCGCCACCACCTGCTGCGCTGATGAACAGGAAGATAAAGCAGAACAATACGGCTGACTCTCCCTGATTCAAGATGGGGGACAGGAAGTTGCCCTGCGGCGCATGCGCCATGAAATACGCCGCCGCCATTTCACCCGACAGGATGAACGCGGCAGGACGGGTGAACAGGCCCAGCAACACCATCAGCCCACCGACGATTTCCAGCATGCCAGCAAAGCCGATCAAGGATAGCGGCTGCAGGGTGTCGAACATCGCGACGTGCGGTACGTGCAGCAACTTGGCCATGCCATGCTGCATGAACAGGAACCCAGTGACAATGCGCAGCACCGAGAGTGCGCGCGGGGTGTAGGCAGAAGTGGAAATCATCGTGTGTCCTTGCGAGTTGAGTTCACCAGCCGAAACGGTTAACCGAAGCGAAAGCCCGAGACAGTCGCGCCGAGCACCTGGTCTTCAAAGACTTTGACACCGACGTCGCTGCCCGCGGCGCCGGCCGCGACCATCAAGGGGAGCAGGTGCTCTTCGCGCGGATGCGAGGCGCGTGCTGCAGGCGCGCCCTCCCATTGAACGAGCGCTTCGTTGCGTGCATCGGCGCTGGTCGCGGTGACCGCCCCGGTTAACCACGCATCGAAGCGCTTCGACGGTTCGGCCGCGCCCGGCCCGAACATGCGCATATTGTGAAAGCTCATGCCGGTGCCGACCACCATCACGCCTTCGTCGCGCAACGGAGCCAGGGCCGCGCCGGCACGCAGGTGCGCCGCCGGGTCGAGGTCGGCACGAAGCGAGATCTCGACGACTGGCACGTCGGCATCTGGCAGGACGAGCATGAACGGGACGAACACGCCGTGATCCAGGCCGCGTTCGGCGTCCTCGCTCGTTGCCAACCCTGCCCGCTCGAGCAGACCGCGCACGCGCTGCGCCAGCGTGGGCGAACCCGGTGCCGGGTACTTCAAGTGGTAGGTGTGCTCCGGGAATCCGTAGTAGTCGAACAGCAACGGCGGGTTCGCAGCGGTGTTGACGGCGAACGCGCGTTCCTCCCAGTGGCCCGAGACGATCACGACGGCCTTAGGTTTTTCGGGCAGCGTAGCGACGATCCCGCGCAGGAACGCGGCCATCGGATCCCACATGCCGTGCGGGCCCCGCGTGTTCTGCATCGAGAAGCATGGACCTCCGCCGTGCGGCAGGTAGAAGGTGGGTTGGCGGGTGCTGGTGTTCATGTTGGGCGCAAGAATAAAGGTTTCACGATGATTCATCTACAGCCGTACAGTAGATGCATCGTTTCCCAGAAAGAAATCAAGCATGGACACCCTGATGAGTCTGCGCGTGTTCCGCGAAGTCGTCGAGAGCGGCAGCTTTGTCGCGGCCGCGAACCGGCTGAGCCTCTCAACGGCGATGGCGAGCAAGCATGTCGCGCACCTCGAGCGCCAGCTCGGCGCGCGGCTGCTCAACCGCACCAGCCGCCATCTGAGCTTGACGGAGGCCGGCACGGTCTACCTCGAACAATGCCGCGAGGCGCTCGACTCGCTGCAAGCCGGCGAGGCTGCGATCGGTCTGAGCCAGGAGGCACCGCGCGGCGTGCTGAGGGTGACTGCGCCGGTGTGGTGCGCGAACCGGCGCTTCGCCGACGTGCTCGCGGCCTACAAGCTCGGGCACCCCGATGTCGTCGTCGACATCCGGCTCGAAAACCGCAAGGTCGATCTGGTCGAGGAAGGCTACGACCTCGCACTGCGCGTCACGCGAGAGCCCTCGCCGACCCTGATCGTGCGTCCGCTGTGTACGGTGCAGTTCCACCTGGTCGCAACGCCCGCCTACCTGAAACGAGTGGGCCGGCCCAGGGCATCGCCGACCTCGAACGGCGCCATCCTGCCGACTTATGTCAACCTAGATGGCCTCGAAGTCACCGGCCCGAATGGCAAACTGAAGCTGCACCTCCATGCCACGATGAAGACCGACGACACGACGCTGAGTTACCACGCCGTGCACGCCGGCCTCGGCCTGGCGTACCTGCCCGACTGGCTGGTGGCCGACGATCTGAAGCGCGGCGAACTCAAGTGCGTAATGCCGGGCGTCCAGTCGCCCGTGTCAACTCTGTTCGCTGCGTACACCAGCCGAAAGTACATGACGGCCAAGGTGCGCAGCTTCATCGATTTCTTCTCTGCTGCGCTCGCCGTCGATGGATGAGCCTACCCATCGCTCCGACAGCCGATGGTGATTTCGTCCTACGTTCCCTGCGCGGGCAATCACCGACTATTCGTTTATGTCGCGCAAGCACTCTCCGACCATTTTGCTCACTTCTCGCGCACGCGCCGCGGCGTGGCTGTTGCTGAGCACGCTTTCGGGGCCGATCGCAGCAGCAGGCGACCAGACGCCCATAGACACAGTGGCATCGACTCCACCGGTCTATGTGGATCTTGCCGCGTCCCACGGCGGCTTCGACTGCACGCCGGGGCCTGTCGGCGCGGGTACGTTGCCTACGACACGTCACAACGCCGCCGGCAGCGTCGCGTGGTGGTACTGCCCGAGGGGTGCCGGCTGGCGCGTCAACTGGGCCGCGGCCACGACCGCGCAGATGAGCGTGGGCAATCTGCTTTCCGAGGCGCGCTCAGTTCTCGCTGCATCCGATCCGCGCGCGGCGTTCAACGCCGCCGTCTCGAAGAATGTGAAGCTGCCGCTTAGCGATCCAAGTCTTGCCGCGGTGTGGCAGCCGTTCGTCGCGGAGATGGCCGCGGGAGTGCCCAAGGCGGCAGTCAGCAGTTCGCGCTGACCCTCACTTCGTGGTGTTCACGACACACCCAGGGCCGCAACCGATGCGCAGGGTGTCCAACGTCGCCTCCTCGTTCAAGCCGGCAGCGACCAGCACACCTGTGGCCCCGAGCGTGGCCAGCACGAAAGCAGCGATTCGCAGGGTCCGACTCAATTTGATGCGCATGCCGATTCCTCGAAGCGCGTCGATCGATCGACGCTTCGGATCAC
>JANYBE010000398.1 GCA_025360945.1 Rhizobacter sp.
CCAGTTCATCAAGAGCAAATCCAACCTTGCAGCAAAAAACGAATCGGCCAAAAAAAATGGGCTGGAAGAATCCGCCCAATCGTTTAGCGTGACTGCTTCGCGTTTCCGCGCGGTTTCCCGTAAAACAGTTCACACCTAGCAGCTTTCTAGCAAAACCAGGATTGTACTCCGGGCGGGCATACCCGGCAAGCCATGTGCCTGTCAAGAGGGCATGGCCCGCCCCCGCTGCATGCCAGAATCCGGCCCGACACAACGACCACGATGGGTGAGACGATGGGATTCTTGGCTGGCAAGCGTTTTCTGATCACAGGTGTGCTCTCCAACCGCTCGATCGCCTACGGCATCGCGCGCGCCTGCCACCGCGAAGGCGCC
This sequence comes from Rhizobacter sp., assembly GCA_025360945.1. Classification (GTDB taxonomy): domain Bacteria; phylum Pseudomonadota; class Gammaproteobacteria; order Burkholderiales; family Burkholderiaceae_C; genus LMDS01. The sequence continues at coordinate 373 of JANYBE010000398.1, forward strand.
GAGCTGGCGTTCAGCTATGTCGGCGAGCGCTTCAAGGAGCGTGTCAGTGAATTCGCCGCCGAGTTCGGCTCGCCCCTGGTCTATGACTGCGACGTTGCCAACGATGCCCAGATCGACGCGATGTTCGAGCAGCTCGGTGCCGTTTGGCCCGTGTTCGACGGCTTCGTGCACTCGATCGGCTTCGCGCCCAAGGAAGCCATTGCGGGCGACTTTCTCGAAGGCCTGTCGCGCGAGTCGTTTCGCATCGCCCACGACATCTCCAGCTACAGCTTTCCGGCGCTCGCGAAGGCCGCCGCCCCGCGCCTGCGGGCTGGCAGCGCGTTGCTGACGCTGACCTACCTGGGCGCGCAGCGCAGCATGCCGAGCTACAACACGATGGGTCTGGCGAAAGCCTCGCTCGAGGCCAGCGTGCGATATCTGGCTGCCTCGCTCGGCCCGAAGGGTGTGCGAGTCAACGGCATCTCCGCCGGCCCGATCAAGACGCTCGCCGCCGCCGGCATCAAGGGCTTCGGCAAGATGCTCGAGGCCTCCAGCCATTCGCCGCTGGGACGCAACGTGACGATCGACGACGTGGGCAACGCGGCGGCGTTCCTGCTTTCCGATCTAGCAGCGGGCATCACCTCGGAGATCACCTACGTCGACGGCGGCTTCAGCCAGGCGGCGCTAGGCGGCATCGCCGACGCATGAACCGCGCGACCGATCGATCTGCGGCGCGCCTGCTCGGCGACGTCGGCGGCACGAACGCGCGATTCGCCTGGCAAGACGGTGACGGCGCGCCGCTGCGCGACATCGCCACGCTGCCCACTGCCGATCACGCGACGCTGGCCGATGCAATCACCGCGTACTTGAAGAGCCTCGGCCGCGCCGCGCCGCCGTGGTGCGCCATCGGCATCGCGAACCCGATCACCGGCGACCACATCCAGATGACGAACTGCCACTGGGCGTTTTCGATCTCGGCGATGCGCGAGGCGCTCGGCTTCGAACGCCTCGTCGTCATCAATGACTTCACTGCCCTCGCGCTCGCGCTGCCCGACCTCGAACCCACCGAACTGCGTCAGCTCGGCGGCGACGCCGCGGTGTCGGGCGCGCCGATCGCGTTGATAGGGCCGGGCACCGGCCTGGGCGTCTCGGGGCTGCTCGCTGGCGAATCACCTGGCCGCTGGCTGCCGCTGCAGGGCGAAGGCGGCCACGTCACGCTTGCCGCATCGAACGCGCGCGAAGCGGCCGTACTGCAGGTGCTGCGCGACAAGTACGGCCATGCGTCGGCCGAACGCGCGGTCTCGGGCCAGGGGCTGGAGACGCTCTACGCAGTGGTGTGCACGCTCGATGCGGTCGCGGGCGTCACGCCCTTGCCGGCCGCTGAGATCAGCCAGCGCGCAATGGCTTGCAGTGACGCGCAGTGCGTCGAGGCGCTGGCCCTCTTCTGCGGCTTTCTTGGCAATGTCGCCGGGAACCTCGCGCTCACGCTGGGTGCGACCGGTGGGGTCTACATCGGCGGGGGCATTGTGCCGCGGCTTGGCGACGCATTCTCGCGATCGCGCTTTCGCGCCTGCTTCGAAGACAAGGGGCGGTTTAGCGCCTACCTCGAGGCGATCCCCGTCTTCGTGATCCATACCGAGGTATCACCCGCGCTGCTCGGCGCAGCGCGCGCGCTTTGATTGATTCAGTCGGCGCGAACGCAGTCGACGAAGTAACTGTGCTTGCCGTCTTCGGCAACAACCTCGACCAAGCCGTGCACATCGGTGTCGAATCCCGGGAATGCGGCATTGAACTGGCGCGTGAACTTCAGGTAGTCGACGATCTTCCGGTTGAAGCGCTCGCCAGGAATCAACAGCGGGATGCCCGGCGGGTATGGCGTCAGCAGCGAGGTCGTGATGCGGCCTTCGAGCTCGTCAATCGGCACGCGCTCGGTCTTGCGATGCGCGATGTGAGCGAATGCGTCGCTTGGCTTCATCGCCGGATGCAGGTCTGACAGGTACATCTCGGTGGTGAGCCGTGCGATGTCGCCCTTGGCGTACATCTCGTGAATGCTCTGGCTCAGATCACGCAGACCCATGCGCTCGTAGCGCGGGTGCTGGGCGCAGAACTCGGGCAGGATGCGCCACAGCGGCTGGTTGCGGTCGTAGTCGTCCTTGAACTGCTGCAAGGCCGTCAGCAGCGTGTTCCAGCGGCCCTTGGTGATGCCGATCGTGAACATGATGAAGAACGAGTACAGGCCCGTCTTCTCGACGATCACGCCGTGCTCGGCGAGGAACTTGGTGACGAT
>JANYBE010000401.1 GCA_025360945.1 Rhizobacter sp.
TTCCAGGCCGCCAAGCGCCGCGCTCGCGGCTTCACTCGTTTGTCCACCATCAAGACCGTCATCTTCCTGATCGTCGGAAAACTCGACTTCCACGCTATCAATCCTCACGCCCGGCAACCCACTTGAAATTCAACAGAGCCACTTTTCATCAGCAGGAACAACTCTCCCGGTAAAAGCAGTTGCCTCGTCGAACTCCTGTGCTCGTGTTTTCATGGCATCCACCCAAAGATAGTCCGACGGAGCCACGTTGTGCGGCCCGATGCTCACAAGCTTTGGACCACTGCCCCAAACTGGGAGCAGTGTCCACCTCGTCAGGCCGATATGCCGGCGCCAACTCCCCGACAGGCTCAGCTGCGTGTGCGGCCGTGAGTGAAGAAGTTGACGATGGCCAATAGGATGACTGCGCCGATGAAAGAGACAACCAACCCCATGATGCTGAAATCGTTTTGATTGATGGTGCCGGCGCCCAGCAGGGGCGAAATCAACCAGCCACCCAGCATCGAACCAACGATGCCGACGACGATATTCATGACCATCCCCTCGGGACGCTTCATGACCATGCTGGCGCCCCAGCCGATGAGACCACCGACAACTAGCCAAATGATGAAGTTCATGGTTTTCCTTTATAAATGGTGACGTTGATGAAGTCGCGTAGAGCGGCTGCTCGTCCGCAGTGCAACAGTAGTACTCGTCACGGGCGTTGACAGTGCCCGGAGGGCGCGTGCTTCGGTAGGCGTGTTCCTACGGGCATGGCGGAGAGTGCGACTTCTCCTCGAGAGCAGCTGCGCGTTAGCGCAGCGGGCTCTTCGTCCCCCGCTTGATGGCGTGCGCTTGTTTTGTCGCAGAATCGATGGGTGACTGCGGCGTCAGTGAAGCGTTCAGGGCGGCGGCCAGCGAGACGTCACCACTCAATAGATCGCGCCAGCATAGTTCGACATCCGGTCTTCTCTTGCTTTTGCCGGTCAAGTTCACGCCATCGACAGTAACTTGCCGCTTGAGTCCTCTGTCCAGTACTTTAGCCACGAAAACGCATGCTCTCCGTCGGGTCAAAACGCTGCACATCATCGTGCGCGTCCGAGGAATTTTCGATGTAGTCGATCAGGCGTAACGTGAATAATTTGAGCAGCATCCGATAAGGCAGTTTGCGACTGGACGCGGAGCGGCAATGGGAAGAAGCGTCCCAGCGAGGCGCCCCTCTTTTAGGCTGTATCGCGAGCTTAAAGAGTACGCCCCCGTGATCCTTCACATGTTCAGAAAAGCGCCCGCAGGTCGCGAGCAACTAGGCCAACTCTTGGGTAGGCCAGCAGCCACCTCGGGCGAAGTCGAGAATCGGGTAAGCAGTTCCATGTTGGCCTGGGCCAATTTGACAAAGGGCTGGGTCTGAGCTTTCCGTGACGGGCAGCCGCGTAGTAGTCGTGCGCGTAGTGAATCGTGAACATCACCTGGATGAACGCCCACGACTTGAGCGCAGTGACGCCTGCGTGCGCCGTGCGCGCTCTTGATGAGCCCGCGCATGTCCTTGACGACGACCAATTCGCCGGCGATCGCGGCCCAGCTCCCAATTGTCGCAAGAAGGACAAGCGCCAAGATCACCCGTTGCCCATCGTCCTGGCGTTGTGCTCGATGCGCAAGTGACGGTGGGCCGAGCGCGTCATCATGATTGCCGCTAGCACCACGTAGAGGCCCGCACCGACGTTCCAACCGAGCCGTTAATGCGTGACCGAATGACTCGACACCTGCGGCGGCAGCGAGATGTCGAACGCAATGGCGATCGCGCCGGCCTTCGCGGCGAAACGAGCTGCTCCGACCTCAGCCACACACCGGGCAGGCAAAGCCGCCAGGCCAGCGCGAGTCGATCAACCACCTCGCACTTGTCTTCACTGCCGTATTGCTCCATGAACCCGGCCATCGAAAGTCCGGGTTGAAACAGCACTCGATTCCTCGCCATGGTTCACCTCCTGTGCGGTGAACCAATCTTCATCCGTCGGTAGCTCACCAGGTGAGCCTCGAGGATTGTCGCTAGTCAAGTAGCAAATCATCTCGGTCTTTTCGCAAGGGCGCGTCGGTGGTGGGCACCATGGCCGGCGTCTTCAATGGCGACTCGATTCCGCACATGGAGCCGAAGCTCTTCGCGTAGACCCAGGTGAATTCTGCGCCGAGCAAAAAAATCTGGGCTGAGTAGTAGACCCAGACGAAGATGATAGCGATCGATCCTGCTGCGCCGAAGCCGGATGCGATGCCGCTCTTACCGATGTAGAGCCCAATCAGAAAGTGGCCGACGGTGAACAGCAGTGCCGTTGTCACGGCACCGAGCCACACGTCATGCCATCGTACGTCGACACGCGGCATCAGCTTATAGATCATGGCGAACACCCCGGTCGTTAGGGCGAATCCGACCACCAGATTCACGCCCTGCAGCAGGAACTCCCAGCCTGCAAATGCTCCGCTCCACCAATGGCCGAGCGCCGAGATCGCTGCGCTCAGCACCAGGGACACCATCAGTAGGAACGCAATGCCCAGAACCATCCCAAACGAAAGCAGGCGCGATCGCACCAGCTTCCAAAGTCCCCCAGCACGATCGCGTGCAGGTGCGCGCCAGATGCGGTCGAGCGCATCTTGAAGCTCGCCGAAGACGGTGGTCGCGCCTACGAGCAACACGGCGATCCCGGCGAACGCCGAAGCAATGCCGTGCGAAGGCTTGCTGAAGCTGGCGAGCAGGTTTTCGACGGCCTTTGCCGACTCGTCGCCCAACAGGCCCCGCAGCTGGCCGAAGACCTCGCCACGTGCAGCGTCTTGCCCAAACACGAGGCCCGCGATCGCGATCACAACCAGCAGCAGCGGAGCCATGGAGAACACGCTGTAATACGAAAGCGCCGCACCCATGCTCGGCGCATAGTCGTCACACCACGCACCCACCGTGCCCTTCAGCAGCCCCCACCACTCACTCCACGAATGAGTGGTGAAGCGCATCATGCCTCACGCCTGCCAATCACCAATTCGGTGGCCGCTTCGACCAATGTTGCTGCGGTGGGACTATCGACCCACCGAAGTGCCGCGCGGATCGGAAAATTCGCCGAAGGGTCCTCAAGAATGCTGCTGTTGGCCATATCGTTCGACCGTGCACCGTCGCTGAAAGATTGCCTCAAGTCGGGGCCTTCACTGGCCTCGGCCCCAGCGAGGTCGCAGTAGTCAAGCGGGCGCAGTCAGCGTCCGTGCCGGGGCCGGTCTCGATGAGAGGAATGAGGGCGGTCCACGGTGCGACAAAGGCAAGCGCTATTGTGCCCCCTGCGCGCATTGCCAAGCCCTTCTTGTCGAGTTCGTATTGGGGGTGTTTGAAGGTGCCGTAGAGCCGCAACGGCGTCCTCAGCGACAACAGGCTTGCGTGCTTGGGTTCCGGCTCGATCTTCAAATCGAACTTCTCAGTGTCCAGATCGAAACCACCCGCTCCATTAACTCGCGTCTGGTCCGTGTCGATCACGAAGAGCCTGGAAATCCCATGACCAGCCTTGACGTCGAAAGCGGCCGCGCCACAGCGAACCGCTATGTCCTTGTCGCCGGCAATGAGCAACTGCATCACCTTGCCTCCATTCAGGCCGGCCGCTGCATCCAGCAGATTCGATATCCTCGCACTCGACATGGCAATGCTAATTTGTCCGTCGGACTTTGCGGCGAGGTCGGCTACCGAATCGCCTGCGCCCCTCAGGTTGAGGAAGCCGCCGACACTCCCGTGGGACCTCGCGATCGCGTAGGCGCTCGGAATCAACTCGGCCAGATGCAGCCGGCGCGCCGCCACAACCATCGTCGCCTTGAGCTTTGGCTGACGCGCGTCGAGTCCAATGCGGGCGTCCAGCGTGCCCTGGGCAACGCCCACTTTCACAGGATCGAGCGCCAGCACTGCGTCCTTCAGTACCACGCCTACCTGCACATCTTGTACAGACAGGTGTCCAGGTGCTTCCACGCGATCCGCGGTGTATTCACCGGTCGCGTCGATGATCTTCAGCCGCCCGCCCTCAAATTTTCCATTCGGTAACAACCGCTCCCCACCGCTGATGTTCGACGGAAGGATCCGGTCGCCATTCGTCTGGCCGGCGACGTTCTTTGCGGCGTGCCGGTCATTTGTCGTTGCCTGTGTCGGGATCGCCGAACCACCGGCCTTGGTCGTCACGCCGACGAGCGGTCCAAGGTCGGCAATTTTTAATAGGCGACTGTGCAGCGTGGCTTGTAATAGGGGCCGTGGCGACTGCTGGAAATATGCCGCACTGCCCGAGACATCGGTCGAGCCGATTTGCCCCTTCAGTGCTTCGATTTCGTAACGGTGCCCCGTCTGGGTCAGGTGCCCAGTCAGGCGGTAGGGAGGTGATGCCGGAAGTGGCAACGCTAGAAAGGGATAGAGATTCGCGAGCGTCTGCCCTGCGATTCGCATTTGAACGTCGATGGCACTGATGTTTGCCGCGTCGGCGATCGTGCCTTCGACATCCAGGCTCGTGGAGCCTGCAAGGATGCGACCCTTGATCGAAAACGGAACGCTCGTTTCCTGAAAGCTCAGGACCTCCCCCGTGAGCGCGTCGCCCGCGAACTTTGCGTCGTGGTACGTCCCCGAGAAAGCATAGCGGGTGGCGTACTTGCGATTGATCGGCGGCGCATTTGCTTCCGAGGCTTTGGCCGAAAGGGCGGAATCGAAAGTGCTGGCGTCGACGGCAAGCTGCAAGGCGATGCCACGATCGAAATAGTCGAGATGGCCCCGCGTGATCGACAAGCTACCGATCCGAAGCTTGCTCGGCGTCCTGTCGGAAGGGTCTGACAGTTTCCAGTTATTGCGCTTGTCCTCCAACTGCTCCAGGTGCAGGTCTGCATCGGTGAGCGCGATGCGTGGCAGCAGAACGCTTCCATTACACAGATCGCGCAATGAGATGGAGAATTCCAGAAGGCCAATCTTCGCGACCGCGGGCTGCGCTGCCCAGGGGGCGTTTGCAAAGGTCACGTTTCGCAGGCGAATTGTCGGGGTCAGCCCAAGACGCACATGGAATTCGGAAGCGGTGAACGCGCGATGCGTTCTCTTCGAGACATACGTTTCAAGCGGACCGCGGAACCAGTTCCAGTCGAAGACCAGCGCAACCAAGACGGTCGCCAACACTAGCCCGAGCGAAACCATTCTGCGACGCCTCATCACCTTGCCCCGTAACGCATCGGCTAGTGTGGCGAAGCAGGGCAAAAAGGCATGTAGGGGAGCGGATGCCGGCGACGTAGGATTTGGCCGCGCGGGGCCGCCGGATCGAGCTCATCCTGAGATCCGTGGGTAACGCCGGCCTCCTGGAAGTCGTCGACAACGGCATTGAGATGTCCGCCCTCACGGCGTTCGACATCTTCGTTAGGTGACCGCGCGCTGGATCGCTCGGGAAATGGGTTCGGTGACGGAATGCTATTGGTGAAGCGAATCGTCGAGCTCCACGGCGGGTCGATCCGTGCGTTCAGCGCCGGTGCCGATCAAGGCTGCTGAATGACTGTGACGCTGACGCTTCGGCCACTTCGTCCGGCGGGGAAGAATGAATGCACGGCCGAGAAAGCCGAAACGCGACCGCTGAAACTGCTCGATGCCGGAGATGGAGGCGACACTCCTGATCGCCATACCGGGCAACTCCGGCGGGGGCGACGAGCTCCGGTCGAGAGAGTCCGGCTTCGACTTCCACCTGACGAAGCCGGTCGACGTCGATGCCCGTCTTAGCATGCTCGCAAGCCCTCGGTTCGGATGAGAGGGGTTCCCTAGCGGAAGCACGTAGGACAAGAACTACCGCGGATCGGTGCTGCGTCCGCTGCCGCTTGCACGGCATTTCTCACAAAGTGGGAACCGTCCGCGGCCGAGCTTTTGCGCAATGAACTGTAAGGCCGCCAATGATGGTCAAAGCCGACTGCTCTTGGCGTACCGTCAGACCTCAGGCGAGCGAGCAATTTGATGTCTTCTGATCAACCAATCACCGATATGGAGGTCCTCGTCGCAGACGACGACCGGGACGGCGCCAACGCGCTTTCCGCGCTCCTCCGGCTTGAGCTGGGCTGTCGTGTATTCACCGCCTACGACGGAGAGCAGGCGTTGCAGCTGGCGCTCGCCGCTCGGCCCGACGCGCTCATCCTCGATCTACAGATGCCCGGCCTAAGCGGGCTTGATGTTGCTCACCAGTTAGCAAGCGGTCGAGTCGAGGCGGGGCCGCCGCTTATTCTTGCGGTGACCGGTCGCAGGGATCTGGCGCGGGACTTGGCAGCGATCGACGTGCGCTTTGACCGCGCATTCGCGAAGCCACTCGACCACGCGACGCTGTTTGCGACACTGCGTGAGCACTGGAGTGGAGGAGTGGCGCCCAAGACGCCGATCCAATTCCGATTCTTCGACACGTTCACGCGGGCCGCACGCGACGCAATGCCGCTGGTCGCGGCACGGCGTCAGCAAGTCTCGTTCGATGCCGAAGGGCCGGAGCTGGCCCTTAGCGGCGACGAGTCAGGTATGCACGCGGCCTTGTACCGGTTGATGTGCGGCGCGCTCGATCTCATTGGCACCGGCATCGTAATGTTCGCGGCGCGTTCTGTCGCAGCCGAGGAGAGGTGCATGCTGACTGTCAGCTTGGCAGGCAGCGGCCGGCTTGAGTCGCCGCAACGTACGGCGGAGGTTTTGCGGCGGCTCGGTCTCGTGATCGATGCGCACGCATCGGAACCGAGCGGCGCCGGCGGCGTACTTCGAGCGCGT
>JANYBE010000556.1 GCA_025360945.1 Rhizobacter sp.
TGAACCATGTGCCCAAGGCGCAGATCGTGCAGGCCCTCAAGGAGGCCGGGCCCGACCTGGCCGACGACGGCGTCGGCGCGATGAAGAAAGACGTGCTGGTGGTCAAGGCGGCGTCGAGGCTGGCCGGCAAGCGGTGGCTGCCGGCGATGTTGCGACCTCGGTCAGCGCCAGAACGCTGACCCGCGTTGAGGGGGCTGACGTCCCCTTCTTTTGCGGACCAAGATCGCCATGTGGATCCTCTTCACGCCCGTGCCCCGGGCCGACGCCCCCTACTGGCCGGGCCGGCGCTGGCTGGCTGCACTTGACGCGATCGTCTGGCCAGCGGGGTGGGCGCTCGTCGTTGCGCAGGCACCGATGCCGATGGGCATCGTCGGCCTGGTGGTCACCGCGAGCGCCGCGCTGTTCGTCGTGAGTCGACTTCAACGGGCCCTGTTACGCAATGAGCGCTACCGGTTCACGACCTGGCGCTGGGGTAGGGTTGTGGTGGGGTTGGTGTTGCTTGGCTGGATCATGAAGCTGGTGGCAACTGCATAGCCCGTGCGCCCCCGGCTTGGCGCCGAGTCCGCGCTGCGGGCCGCCGGGGACGCATCTCAGCCGAGCACCTTCAAGCCATGTTTCTCGACCACAGCCAGCAGCTTGAGCGCCATGCCGCTCGGCCGCTTGGTGCCGGCCTCCCATTTCTGTACTGTGGACTCGCTAGTGTTCAGGTAGCGCGCGAAGACGGGTTGGCTGACATGCGCCTGCTCGCGGATTCGCTTGATCTGCAGCGGCGCGATCACGGGCGGCGCAGCCAGGCAGGTTTCGTCGAACCCGCGCATCGTGGCCTTGTCGATGGTGCCAGCCCGTTGCAGCCCCAGCGCGGCGCTGTGGATGGCCTCGAACGCGTCGCTCTTGAACTTTGCCTTAACCGTCATCACAAATCTCCAGTAGGTCGCCGTTGCGCAACCCGGTATTCACCTCGGACGCCGTCATCTGCGCGTACGCAGCGGCCAGCTTCCTGAACGCCACCAGCTCGTCGGGCGAGATGTTGGCGCGGTCCTGCTTCGCGAACAAGAACGCATACACCCAGTAGCGGCCACCCCTGGCGACGACGATGGAGCGGTGCATGTTGTCATTCAGGCGTTTCTTGAAAACGCCGCCGCCCAGGTCATCGGCCTGGCCGGCCATCACTTGCTGGATCGCCACGCACAACTCACCATCGCCGATGCGCGCCTTCCTGGCTGCCCTGGTGAACCAGGCTGTCTTGAAGACTCGCGAAGGCAACTTCGTCGACATGTTGAAATATAGCACCAGGTGCTATCTATTGCCTGAGCTGATCGTGGCCCAACTCACGGTTAGTCTGCCGTTGCGTCAGTGGGTCACCGTCGGACGAGCAGCGCTCCACCGTTCCAGGTCGGCGCGTCTCCAGGCCACGGCGCGGCCGGTGAGCTGCACCGGTTGCGGGAACTTGTCTTCGGCGATCAGCTTGTAGATCGTCGAGCGGGCCAGTCCGGTGACCTGCATGACCGCGCCCATGCGCAAGAGCAGCGCGAACGCGGTGGGCACGGCGACGGAACTCGTGGGGCTCACGGAGCGGCGCATAGAGCGGGCCTCTCGTCGATGACGGAGGCCCAATGTAGGCTCGTGGTGGACGGCTGTTCGCGATGGATTCGGACGGAAATCTGTCGTTGCGGTTTCAATTTGAAGCGGCCGGCTGTGCCATTGCCACAACACCTGTGTGGTGCGGGCCAGTTCCGATAGCGAGGTCATCAGGGATGAAGCGGCATGACGTCGCCACTGTCGAGCTAGCCCCATCGCAACGGTGCTCTTCAAATCCGTACCGCTGCATGTCATTCGAACTGCCGGAACCTTGTTACCCCGGCACATGGAATACCAATACCGTAAGCGTCACCTCGCGGTTGGTATCGCCGTTGCTGTGAACCAAACCACGTACCGAAAGCCACTCTCGTGTGGCCAGTTGACGCCGCGCTTGAAGTTCGCGTGCGCTCTCGCTGTGGTGTCGATGCCTGAAAGCACCGTCGAGGTGTCTGTGCCGCGGTTGAACACGAGGATCGCGGTCTTGCTGTCCCGCCAGGTGGCGTAGCCCAGCAGTTGGTCGATGGCCTCGCCAAAGGCTTTCGGACCCTTCCAGAACTTGCACTCGGCAATGAAGACGTTGCGCTCGCCTTCGCGCAGCAGGATGTCAGTCTTGCCCGCCATGTTGAACGTCTCGCCCGTGGCCTTGCCCTCAAACTGACCGTTGAGCTGTACGAGGAAGTGCTGACGCAGCGCCTCCTCGTCCATCCCCTTGAAGGCCTCGGGGCTGCGCTCCATGACCAGCGCCATGTCCTGCATGATCTTGAGCGCCTGCTCGTACTGCTCCATCGCCCACGTAGGCTCAGGCGTGAAGGGCGCGGTGGTGGACGG
>JANYBE010000579.1 GCA_025360945.1 Rhizobacter sp.
TTCGGCGCCGGCTTCCTCATGCGACCGCTAGGCGCCATCGTGCTGGGCGCCTACATCGACACGGTCGGTCGACGGAAGGGACTGATCGTCACGCTCGCGCTGATGGCGAGCGGCACCATCCTGATCGCCGCCGTGCCGGGCTACGCGACGATCGGCCTGCTCGCGCCGGCTTTGGTCCTCGTCGGACGGCTGCTGCAAGGCTTCTCGGCAGGTGCCGAACTGGGCGGCGTGTCGGTTTATCTCGCCGAGATCGCGACCCCGGGCAAGAAGGGTTTCTACGTCAGCTGGCAGTCGGCGAGCCAGCAGGTCTCGATCGTGGTCGCGGCCGCTCTCGGCTTCGCGGTCCGCGCGTATCTCACCTCCGACCAGATCGACGCGTGGGGCTGGCGCATCCCGTTCTTCGTCGGCTGCCTGATCGTGCCGTTCATATTCGTGATCCGTCGCTCTGTGCAGGAGACCGAGGCCTTCCTCGCGCGCCCCCATCGACCGGACGTGCACGAGATCTTGCGCTCAATGCTGCATAGCTGGGGCATCGTCGTCGCCGGCATGCTGCTCGTCGCGATGACCACCGTCTCGTTCTACTTGATCACCGTCTACACGCCGACCTTCGCAAAGAACGTGCTCAAGCTCAGCACTGAGGCGAGCCTGATCGTCACCTTCTGCGTTGGCATCTCGAACTTCATCTGGCTGCCGGTGATGGGCGCGCTCTCGGATCGCGTCGGCCGCATGCCACTGCTGGTCGCGTTCACCGTGCTGACGATAGCCAGCGCCTACCCCGCGATGAAATGGCTCGTGGCCGCGCCGAGCTTCGCACACCTGCTCGAGATCGAACTCTGGCTATCTTTTCTCTACGGCAGCTACAACGGCGCGATGGTCGCCGCACTCACCGAAGTGATGCCGATCAACGTGCGCACCGTCGGCTTTTCGCTCGCCTACAGTCTGGCCACCGCGCTGTTCGGAGGCTTCACGCCGGCGATCGCGACCTGGCTAATCGAGGCTTTGCACGACAAGGCCGCGCCCGGTCTGTGGATGACCTTCGCCGCGGTCTGCGGACTGGTCGCCACGCTCGTGTTGTATCGGCGCGCGCCGTCTATCGCGCCTTCACTCGCCCGGAGGGCAACATCATGAAGAAGAACACCGCCGAACTTTCGGCCGCAGAAGCCGCGTTGCGCGACGCCGCGCTCGAATACCACCGCACACCGGTGCGCGGCAAGATCACGGTCGCGCCGACCAAGCCGCTCTCCAACCAGCGCGACCTCTCGCTCGCCTATTCGCCCGGCGTGGCCTACGCCTGCCTAGCGATCGAGGCCGATCCGTCGCTGGCCTTCGACTACACCTCGCGCGGCAACCTCGTTGGCGTCGTCACCAACGGCACCGCGGTGCTCGGCCTGGGCGACATCGGGCCGCTGGCCAGCAAGCCGGTGATGGAGGGCAAGGGCTGCCTGTTCCAAAAGTTCGCCGGCATCGATGTGTTCGACATCGAACTCGCCGAGCGCGATCCGGACAAGCTGGTCGACATCATCGCCGCGCTTGAGCCGACGCTGGGCGGCGTCAACCTTGAGGACATCAAGGCTCCCGAGTGCTTCTACATCGAGAGGAAGCTGCGCGAGCGCATGAAGATCCCGGTCTTCCACGACGACCAGCACGGCACCGCGATCATCTCGTCGGCCGCGCTGCTCAATGGACTGGAGCTGGTCGGCAAAAAGATAGGCGAGATCAAGATTGCCGTCTCGGGCGCGGGCGCGGCGTCGATTGCCTGCCTCGACCTGATGATCGAACTCGGCGTGAAGCGCGAGAACGTGTTCGTATGCGACTCGAAAGGCGTGATCCACGACCGGCGCGAAGACGTGCTCGATGCATCCAAGCGACGCTACGTGCAGAAGACCCCGGCGCGCACGTTGGCCGACGTGATGAAGGGTGCCGACGTGATGCTCGGTTGCTCGGCCGCCGGTGCGGTCACGGCCGACATGGTCGTCTCGATGGCCGACAAGCCCATCATCCTCGCGCTCGCCAACCCCGAGCCCGAGATCCGCCCTGAGCTCGCAAAGCAGGTGCGGCCCGATTGCATCATCGCCACCGGCCGCTCGGACTACCCCAACCAGGTCAACAACGTCCTGTGCTTCCCGTACATCTTCCGTGGAGCGCTCGACAGCGGCGCAACCTCGATCACCGAGGCGATGAAGGTCGCCTGCGTGCGCGAGATCGCCGATCTGGCCAAAGCCGAGATCAGCGCCGAGGTCGCGTCGGCCTACGCTGGACGCGAACTGCGCTTCGGGCCCGACTACCTGATCCCAACACCGTTCGATTCGCGCCTGATCCTGCGCATCGCACCGGCCGTTGCCGCAGCGGCCGCAGCCTCGGGCGTAGCCGCGCGGCCGATCCAGGACATGGAAGCCTACCGCCAGTCGCTGACGCGCTTCGTCACGCACACCGGCATGTTCATGCGCCCGGTCTTCGGCGCCGCACGCGCGAATCCGCAGCGTGTGGCCTACGCCGAAGGCGAGGACGAGCGCGTGCTGCGCGCGGTGCAGATCGCGCTCGACGAGAAGCTCGTGAAGCCGATTTTGATCGGCCGACCCGCGGTGATCGCAGCGCGCATCGAGCGCGCCAGGCTGCGACTGCAGGCCGGGCGCGACTTCGAGGTCGTGAACCCCGAAGACGACGCGCGGTTTCGTCGCTACTGGGAGACCTACCACCGCCTCAATGCGCGCGACGGTGTTTCGCCCGAGATGGCGAAGGCGGTGGTGCGGCGCTCGAACACGACCATCGCTGCGCTGATGGTTCATCTCGGCGATGCCGACGGCATGCTCTGCGGCCTCGTCGGTCGCTTCGAGAGTCACCTCGAGCACGTCAATGAGGTGATAGGCAAGCGCAGGGGCGCGCACGTGTACGCGGCGCTGAACGCGCTAATGCTGCCCAAGCACACGCTGTTCGTCACCGACGCGTATGTCAACGAAGACCCGAGCGCCGAACAGCTCGCCGACATCGCCGCTATGGCCGTCGAGGCGATCCGCCACTTCGGGCTGCCGCCGCGCGTGGCCTTCCTGTCGCACTCGGCCTACGGCAGCAGCAAGCGGCCGTCGGCGCTGAAGATGCGCGCCGCGCGCGACCTGTTCGTGCAGCGCATGCCCGATGTGCCGGCTGACGGCGAGATGCACGGCGATCTCGCGCTGGACGAAACGCTGCGCGAATCGGCGATGCCCGACTCCACGCTGACCGGCACAGCGAACCTGCTCGTGCTGCCGAACCTGGACGCCGCGAACATCCTCTACAACGTGCTGAAGATGACCGGTGGCCAGGGCGTGACCGTGGGGCCGATCCTGCTCGGCGTGAATGCTCCGGCGCACATCCTGACGCCGGCCGCAACAGTGCGCCGCGTTGTCAACATGACGGCCCTGGCCGTCGCGCACGCGAATGCACTGAAGACAGCTAGCCGACGCGCTTGAGAAAGACCTGTAGCGCCTGCGCAAACTGTGCGGGCTGTTCGGCCACGCTCAGGTGCGAGGCCTGGTCGAACACGACAAGTTCCGAGCCCTTGATGCGCTCGGCCATCGCCTTCGACATCGAGACCGGCGCGCCCATGTCGAGCGCACCAGCAATGATCAGCGTTGGGCAGGCGACCGTGTTCAGTCGCTCGAGCCAGTTGACGCCGCCTACTGCCTGGCAGCACGCGGCGTAGCCCACCGGATCGCAGCGCAGCACCGTTGCGCGCGCAGCCGCAACAGCCTCGGTCTGCCTGGCGCGGAACGCTGCGCTGAAGTAGCGCTCGAGCACTGACTCGACGATCGCGGCCATGCCGCTTGTCTGCACCGTCGTGACGCGCTGGGCAAAGATCGCAGCGGCCGCCTCGGGGTACTTCGAACTCGTGTTTGCCAGCACGACTGCCTTGACCAATTCGGGGTAGCGCACCGCGAGTCCCTGACCCACCATGCCGCCCATCGACAGCCCGACCCACACGACCGGGCCGTGGCCCCATTCACGGATCAGCCGCGCGGCGTCGTCGACCAGATCGTCCATCGTGTACGGGCCGGCCGGCACAGCCGAGCCGCCGTGGCCGCGGTGGTCGTAGCGCAGCACCGGGTGCCCCGTGGCGAGCTGCGCCGCGAGCTCGTCCCACATGGACAGGTCCAAGCCGAGCGCATGGCTCATCACGACTGCCGAGCCGGACGCCGTCGCCCCTTGAACCGCCACCTTCAGCTGCGGCTGGCTGAAGGTGTGGTGCGTCGCGACGCGCGCTGCAGCCGACAAGGGTTGGGGCACGGGCAACAGCCCTTCCTTGCGCAGGATGTCCATCGTCAGCTTGAACGCGGTGTTGGCCGCCGGCACGCCGCAGTAGATCGCGCCCTGCATCAGCGTTTCCTTGATCATGCCAAGCGGCACGCCGCCGCGGATCGCTGCCGCGCAATGCAGCTCGAATTCCTCCCAGCGCGCCAGCCCCATCGTCATGCCGAGCACGAGCAGGCGGCGCGTAGTGTGGTCCAGCCCGGGCCGGCCCCAGATGTCGTGCCACGCGTAGCGCGTGATCATGCTCTGAAACTCGGCGTTGAACTCGGTCGCGTTGTTCAGCGACTTGTCGACCCACGCGTCGCCCAGCACCGCGCGGCGGTTCTTCACACCGCGGTCGAAGTCGTCTTCGGGGTTTGCATTCATGCGATGGCCTCGTTGATCGTGTCCCATTGCGACTGTGCCAGCCCGCTCGCGCGGCGGGCGACGGCGTCGACGTCGAACACCGCGCGCAGCACGTCGGGTGGAATCTTGTCTCGCAGCTCGGCGTCGGCCGCCACGCGCGCAAGTGCCACATCGAGCAGATGCGTGCACTCGGCCACGGCCTGGCGCGACCAGGCCTCGAGCAGCGCATGGGCGCGCGATTTGCCGATGTGCGGGGCGAGTAGCATCGAGACGGCCTCCGCGAACACCAGCCCGTGCAGTGCATCGATGTTTCTGCGCATACGCGCGCAGTCGACGTTCAGGCCGACCGCCGCATCGGCGAGCGCATTGACCGCACCATGTGCCGACATGAACAGCCCCGGCCACTCCGCCAGCTCGGCCTGCCAGTTGCCCAGGCCGCGTTCGTGCTCCTGGGGCATTGCCGCGAGTAGCGCTGCGACGCGGTGCGGCGCGCGCATCGCTGCCGCGAGCGCGATCATTGAGGCGACCGGGTTGCGCTTGTGCGGCATCGCCGACGAGCCACCACGGCCGCTGCCACCGGGCTCCGCGACTTCGCCGACCTCGGCCTGCGCGAGCAACGAAATGTCTTTCGCGATCTTGCCGAGCGCGCCGCACAGCACACCGACCTCGCAGCCGAGCGCGATCCATTCGTCGCGCTGCGTGTGCCAGTTGCCGGGCGAGAGGCCGAGCTCGAGTTCGGTCGCCATGTGCCGCGCCACGGCCGCGCCCTTGTCGCCCATCACCCACAGTGTGCCGACGGCGCCGCCGAGCTGCAGCTTCAGTGCGTTCCCCGCCGCGACGCGAAGACGTTGCCGGCAGCGCACCAGCGGTGCGGCCCAGCTCACAAGCTTGAAGCCGAAGCTGATCACCAGTGCCGGCTGCAGCAGCGTGCGGCCGAGCATCGGAGCCTCGCCATCGCGTTGCGCGAGCGTGATCAGCGCCTCGATCAGGTCGCCCAGGCGCGCATCGATCAGCGCGAGCGCGCGTTTCGTGGCCAGCACCATCGCGGTGTCGATGACGTCCTGGCTGGTGCTGCCCCAGTGCACGTAGCCAGCGGCCTCGGTGTCGCTGTTGGAGACCTCGGCCGTGAGCTGCTTGACGAGGGGTATCGCCAGTGTGCCGGCAATGGAGCTCGCGGCGACGATTGGCGCGAGCTCGAAGCGCTCGACGCGGCAAGCCTGCGAGATCGTCAATGCCGCGTGCGCTGGGATCAGCCCTTGCGCGGATTGCGCATGCGCGAGCGCGGCCTCGAAGTCCAGCATGTTCTGGACGATTGCCGCATCGCTGAAGACCGCGCCGATTTCGGGCGTGGACAGAAACTGCTCGAAGATCAGCGCCGTCATCGCGTCAATGCGCGGCGCCGGCCATGCGCCGGGCCACGTGTTCGAACGAGGCCTGCACATTGCCCAGCGACACGAGGTGTGCACGCAAGAGACCGAGCACACCGTAAAGGGAGAATTCACTCATACAACAGCTCTATCGTGGGGTTCAGTGATGCGGCTGGCCAGGACCTTGTCGACGCGCTTGCCGTCCAGGTCAACGACCTCGAAACGCCAATGATCCCACTCCACCGAATCGGTGGTGTGCGGCAGCCGGCCAAGCAGCAGCATGATCATGCCCGCCAACGTGTTGTAGCGGCCGCGGTCTTCCTCGGGCAGCTCCTTGAGTTCGAGCCGGTCCTTCA
>JANYBE010000595.1 GCA_025360945.1 Rhizobacter sp.
CGTCGACGAGCACCGCGCCTTCCAGGCGCTTGGCGAGCTCGGGACACAGTGCGATCGTGTCGCGGAAGAACTCAGGCAACGGCTTCTTGTTGCGCGATTTCAGGTAGTACGGCCAGCACACCGCACCGATGCTGGTGGTGCCGTCGGCCAGCGGGATGAACCAGAACCAGCCGTGATCGAACCACAGGATGGTGATGTTGCCCTCGAGCTTGCCTTCGAGTCGCTTCGCGCCGGTGAAGTGGCCGTACAACGCGGAGCTGTTGTGGCGCGGATTTTTCTGCTTGCACTTGAGCTGGTTCGCGAGCAGCGTGTCGCGGCCAGAAGCATCGATCAGGAAGCGCGTGCGCCAGGTCTGGCGCGCGCCGTTGTCGAGCTCGACCTGCACCGTCGCGCCCTGGGCATCGAACGCGACGTCGCGCACACGGTAGCCTTCGAGCGTGCGCGCGCCTTTTTCCGCCGCATTGCGAAACAAGATCTCGTCGAAATCGGAGCGCCGCACCTGCCACGCGTACGGCATGCTCTTGTCCCACGCATCCGCGAACTCGACGAAGCTGCGCTCGTCGTGGTCGGGCGAGACGAACTCGACGCCCCACTTCGGCATGCCGATACGCTCGACCTGCTCGCGCACGCCAAGCCTGTCGAGCAATTGCACATTCGCCGGCAGCAGCGACTCGCCAATGTGAAAGCGTGGGTGATGCGCCTTCTCCATCATCACGACATCGCGGCCGCGCTCGGCCAGCAGTGCGCTCATCGTGGCACCGGCCGGGCCCCCGCCGACGACGAGCACGTCACATTCAAACGCAGGGCGAGAGTCGGTCGTGGCGGGCATGTTCATGGCCGGCGAATTGTATCGTCAGCCCCCGCGACGCCGACGGCGCCGTGGGCGTTACGAAACGGTCACTCCCCGAGGTAGGCGGCGCGCACTTTCGGGTCGTTCAGCAGCTGCTTAGCATCGCCGCTCATCGTGACCTCGCCCGAGTCCATCACATACCCGCGCGACGCGAGTTGCAACGCGCGGCTCGCGTTCTGCTCGACCAGCAGAACCGTCGTGCCGCGCTGGTGAATGTCGTTCACGACTTCGAAGATCTTGTCGACCATGATGGGGCTCAGGCCCATCGACGGTTCATCCAGCAGCAGCACCTTGGGCTGCGCCATGAGCGCACGGCCCATCGCCAGCATTTGCTGCTCGCCGCCGGACATCGTCCCGGCGAGCTGGTTGCGGCGCTCCTTCAGGCGCGGGAAGATGCCGAAGACCTTCTCGATGTCGAGCTCGATCTGCGCATTGTCGGTGCGGATGAACGCACCCATCTGCAGATTCTCGGTGATAGTCATGCGCGTGAAGGTGCCGCGGCCCTCGGGCACCATCACCAGCCCCTGCTTGACCAGATCCCACGGGCCCTGGCCCTTGATCGACTTGCCGAGGTACTCAATGTCGCCTCCGGCCGAAGGCTGGATGCCAGTGATGGCCTTCAGCGTGGTCGTCTTGCCGGCTCCGTTCGCGCCGATCAGGCTGACCAGTTCGCCTTCGAAAACCTCGAACGAAACGCCCTTGACCGCCTGGATGCCGCCGTACGCGACTTTCAGGCCCGTGACCTTGAGCAGTGTGTTTGCCATGGTGTTCCCCGATGCTCGCGTGTCAGTGGTTCTTGTGGTCGGCACCGAGGTAGGCCTCGATCACCTTCTCGTTCTTCTGCACCTCGGCGGCCGTGCCTTCGGCGATCTGCTTGCCGTAGTCGAGCACGGTCAGGCGGTCGCACAGGCCCATCACCAGTTTCACGTCATGCTCGATCAGCAGGATCGTGCTGCCGTCCTTGCGGATCGTGTCGATAAGCTGGCGCAGCACAATCTTCTCGCTCGCGTTCATGCCGGCGGCAGGTTCGTCGAGCGCGATCAGCTTCGGGTCAGTTGCGAGCGCGCGTGCAATCTCCAGGCGCCGCTGATCGCCGTAGCTCAGCGTGCGCGCCTTGTAGGCCGCGAAGCGGCCGATGCCGACGTAGTCGAGCAGCTCCTGCGCACGTTTGGCGATCGCGGCCTCTTCGGCCTTGAATGCCGGGGTGCGAAACACAGCGCCGATCAGGCCCGAGCCGGTGCGCACGTGGCGACCAACCATCACGTTCTCGAGCGCCGTCATTTCGGCGAACAGGCGGATGTTCTGGAAGGTGCGCGCGATGCCGGCCTTGGCGACCTCGTGCACCGCCGTCGGCTTGTAGGGCTTGCCGCCAAGTTCGAACGATCCGGAGTCGGGCGTGTACAGGCCGGTGAGCACGTTGAAGAATGTCGTCTTACCGGCGCCGTTCGGCCCGATCAGCCCGTAGACCTGGCCCTTCATGATCGTGATGCCGACGTCCGACAGCGCCTGCAGGCCACCGAAGCGCTTGGCGACGCCACTGACCTTGAGAATGGTTTCAGACATGGGTGCTCCCGTTCATTTGGCAGTCGGCACGATTGGCGTCACCTGCGGCGGTATCTGCTCGCCGGGGGTCAGCCGCGCGTGCGGATTCACCGGCAGCGAATCCGGCGTCACGTCCTTGCCGTGCTCGGGCGACGGCCACAGGCCGCGCGGGCGCGACAACATGATGCCGATCATCGCCAGCGCGATCAGAAGCTGGCGCAGGATCGAGGCGTCGAGCCGGCCACCGCTGAGTTGCTGCAGCGGAGTGGCCACGTAGCGCAGCACCTCGGGCAGCGCCGACAGCAGCAGCGCGCCGACGATCACGCCAGGCAGGTGGCCTATGCCGCCGAGCACCACCATCGCG
>JANYBE010000618.1 GCA_025360945.1 Rhizobacter sp.
CTCGGCATCGATGCCCTGGGCTACGAGAAGATCGAGAAGGACCGCCTGATGCAGGCGATCCAGCGGCCCTACGGCATGGTTCTGGTGACCGGCCCGACCGGGTCTGGCAAGACGGTGTCGCTCTATACCTGCCTGAACATCCTCAACCAGCCGGGCGTGAACATCTCCACCGTCGAAGACCCGGCGGAAATCAACTTGCCCGGCGTCAACCAGGTCAACGTCAACGACAAGGCCGGCCTCACGTTCGCGGCCGCGCTGAAGTCATTCCTGCGCCAGGATCCGGACATCATCATGGTCGGTGAAATTCGTGACCTCGAAACCGCTGACATCGCGATCAAGGCCGCGCAGACCGGCCACATGGTCATGTCCACGCTGCACACCAACGATGCGCCGACGACGCTGACGCGGCTGCTCAACATGGGCGTTGCACCATTCAACATCGCCTCCAGCGTGTTGCTGATCACCGCTCAGCGGCTGGCCCGCAAGCTGTGCGAGACATGCAAGACCCAGGCCGACTACCCGCGCGAGGCGATGCTCAAGGCCGGCTTCACCCAAACCGATCTCGACGGCACCTGGCGCCCGTATCGCTCCGTCGGCTGCTCGTCGTGCAACAACGGCTACAAGGGCCGCGTCGGCATCTACCAGGTCATGCCGATCACCGAAGACATCCAGCGCATCATCCTGAGCTCGGGCACCTCGATGGACATCGCCCAGCAGGCGCAGCGCGAAGGCGTGCGCGACCTGCGGCAGTCGGGCCTGGTCAAGGTCCGCGCCGGCGTCACGACGCTGGAAGAAGTGATCTCGGTGACCAACGAATGAGTCACGTTTGAACAGCCCCTGACACACCACAAACAACGGGACGGGGAACACATCCCCGAGAGGCAATATGGCGACTGCAACGGCTTTGAAGAGTGTCAAGGACATCGTCTTCGAGTGGGAAGGCAAGGACAAGAACGGCAAGATCGTGCGCGGCGAGATGCGCGCCGGGGGCGAGGCCGTGGTCGGCGCCAGCCTGCGCCGCCAGGGCATCCTGGTCAACAAGGTGAAGAAGCGCCGCTTGAGCGGCGGCAAGGCGATCAAGCAAAAGGACATCGCCGTCTTCACGCGCCAGCTCTCCACGATGATGCGCGCCGGCGTGCCGCTGATCCAGTCCTTCGACATCGTCGCACGTGGCAGTACCAACCCGAAGTTGACGCGACTGCTGACCGACATCCGCAGCGACGTCGAGACCGGCACCAGCCTGTCGTCGGCGTTCCGCAAGCACCCGCTGTACTTCGACGCGCTGTACTGCAACCTGGTGGAAGCCGGCGAGGCTGGCGGCATTTTGGAGACGCTGCTCGACCGCCTGGCGATCTACCAGGAAAAGACGATGGCGATCAAGAACAAGATCAAGTCAGCGCTGATCTATCCGATCGCGGTGTTGGTGGTCGCGTTTGTTGTACTCGCCGTCATCATGATCTTCGTGATCCCAGCATTCGAGGACGTGTTCAAGTCCTTCGGCGCGGACCTGCCGGCGCCGACGCTGGTCGTGATCGCGATGTCCAAGTTCTTCGTCGGCTACTGGTACCTGATCTTTGGCATCCTCGGCGGCGGCACCTACTTCTTCCTGCAATCCTGGAAGCGCTCGGTAAAGATGCAGAAGTTCATGGACCGCCTGCTGCTGCGCGTGCCGGTGTTTGGCGAACTGGTCAACAAGTCGTCGGTCGCGCGCTGGACGCGCACGCTGTCGACCATGTTCGCTGCTGGCGTGCCGCTCGTCGAGGCGCTCGACTCGGTCGGCGGCGCCTCGGGCAACGCGGTCTTTCAGGAAGCCACCGAGCAGATCCAGAAGGACGTCTCCACCGGCTCGGCACTCACCACCTCAATGCAGACCACCGGTGTGTTCCCGACCATGGTGATCCAGATGTGCGCGATCGGCGAAGAGTCCGGCTCGCTCGACCAGATGCTGGGCAAGGCCGCCGAGTTCTACGAGGACGAGGTCGACGAAGCGGTGAAGGGGCTGTCGAGCCTGATGGAGCCGTTCATCATCGTCATCCTGGGCACGCTGATCGGCGGCATCGTGGTCTCGATGTATCTCCCGATCTTCAAGCTCGGCCAGGTGGTCTGACCTTCGCTTGCCGATGGATCCGCAGACCCTGGCGGCCTTCCTGTCGCCGCTCGCGCTTGCCGTGTTCGGCCTGTGCATCGGCAGCTTTCTGAATGTCGTGATCCACCGCCTGCCGCTGATGCTGGATCGCGGCTGGCGCATTGACAGCGCCGAACTTCTGGATGTGAAGATCGACGCGCCCGCGCCAATCACACTGTCTACGCCGCGCTCGCGCTGCCCGTCCTGCGGTCACCAGATCACCTGGCACGAAAACATCCCGCTGCTGAGCTACGCGCGACTGGGCGGAAAGTGCTCGGCCTGCAAGGCGCCGATCTCGCTGCGCTACCCGGCAGTCGAACTGCTGACCGCGCTGCTGTTCGCCGCCTGCGGTTGGCGCTTCGGCGCCCAGCCCCAGGTGCTGCTGTGGTGCGGCATGGTCGCCACGCTGATCGCACTGGCGCTTATCGACTTCGACACGCAATACCTGCCCGACGACCTGACAATGCCGCTGCTGTGGGCCGGCATTGTTTCTGCCGCATTGGGCTGGTTGCCCATCAAGCTGGGAGTGTCGGTCGGTGGTGCGGTAGCGGGCTACGTATCGCTCTGGCTTGTGTTTCACGCCTACCGACTGATCCGCGGCAAGGAGGGTATGGGCGCGGGCGACTTCAAGCTGCTCGCCGCACTGGGCGCTTGGCTTGGCTGGCAGCTGATCCCGTCGGTCATCCTGCTGTCGTCGGCGGTCGGCGCGATCGTCGGCATCGCCCTGATCGTGGGTCGAAAGCACGACCGCGATGTGCCGATTCCCTTCGGTCCGTACCTGGCGGGGGGCGGCATCGCCGCACTGTTCTTTGGCGAGCCATTGACGCGCCTGTGGATGCTGCCGGTCTGAGCCTTCGCATCGGTCTGACCGGTGGCATCGGCAGCGGCAAGAGCACAGTCG
This sequence comes from Rhizobacter sp., assembly GCA_025360945.1. Lineage (GTDB taxonomy): Bacteria > Pseudomonadota > Gammaproteobacteria > Burkholderiales > Burkholderiaceae_C > LMDS01. The sequence goes on from JANYBE010000618.1 coordinate 3,027, forward strand.
GCAAGCTGCTCGCGCAACTCGGCGCGACCCTCATCGACACTGACCAGATCGCGCGCCAGCTGACGCTGCCGGGTGGCGCAGCCATCGATCGCATCGCGCATGACTTCGGCCCTGGCATGATCGCCGTCGATGGCGGGCTCGCTCGCGCGCGCATGCGCGACCTGGTGTTCGCCGACGCCACAGCCAAGCAACGCCTCGAAGCCATTCTTCACCCCTTGATCGGTATCGAGACCGAGCGCCAGGCTGCCGCCGCTCGAGGCGCGCCCGCGCTGGTGTTGGACGTACCGCTGCTGGTCGAATCCGGGCGCTGGCGTGCCAAGGTCGACAAGGTGCTGGTGGTCGATTGCCGCGAGGCCACCCAGATCGAGCGCGTGGTGGAACGTTCGGGCTGGACGCCCGAGGCAGTGCGCTCGGTGATCGACAGCCAGGCACCACGCCACCGGCGCCGCGCGAGTGCCGACGCCGTGATCTTCAATGACGAACTCACGCCGGATCAGCTCGCCGCTGAAGTGCACACGATCTGGGAGCGCTGGACCTGAGCGTGCCACTGCGGCATGCGGCGCCAACGCACGGGCCTGTGAAACAATCGCCCACCAACGGCCATGCAGGGCCCACGCAGGACCGCGCACCTTGATCCTCTACGAGCACCCGTTCAACGAAAGCATCCGCACGATGCTGCGCCTCGAGCACCTGTTCGACCGGCTTGGCCAGCTGATCGCTCGTGATGCCGCGGTCGATCACCATTACGCGCTCGCCACGCTCTTCGAGATCATGGACGTAGCCTCGCGCGCTGATCTGAAATCCGACCTGCTGAAGGATCTCGAGAAGCACAAGCAGCAGTTCGCCAGCTACCGCGGCAATCCGTCGATCTCCGAGGCCGCGCTCGACGACGTGATCGGCCGCATAGCCCACGCCCACAACGGCCTGAACCAGCTCCAAGGCAAGGCCGGCGCCGCCTTGAGCAGCAACGAGTGGCTGATGAGCATCCGCAGCCGCATCAGCATTCCCGGCGGCACCTGCGAGTTCGATCTGCCGGCCTACCACGCCTGGCAAAAACTCAGCCCGCAGCGTCGCCGTGCCGACCTGATGCACTGGGTCGCGTCGATGATGCCGCTCGCCGAAGCGCTGCAAGTGCTGCTCGGCCTGCTGCGCGACTCGGGCGTGCCGCACAAGGTCATCGCCCCAGCCGGCCAGTACCAGCAAAGCCTGTCGCAGGGCCGGACCTACCTGCTGATGCGGGTGCGGCTGGACGTGCCCGAGGACGTCGTCCCCGAGATCAGCGGCCACCGGCTGATGGCATCGGTGCGCCTGATGCGTCAAGACGCCGAGGGGAGACTCAAGCCGCACGCGGTCGACACCGCTTTCGAATTGACCTTGTGCGCATGAGCTCGGAGGTCACCGGTTCGCGCGTGATCCGCTGCCCGGGCTGCGGCGGCCCCAGCGTGTATTCGACGACCAACGCGTACCGGCCGTTTTGCAGCGCGCGCTGCAAGAACAACGACTTCGGCGCCTGGGCGAGCGAGGGATACAGCGTCGCGGCCGAGCCCGATCCCGAAGACCCGGACGCCCCACCGGGCAATACGCTGCCGCACTGAACCCGCGGCGGTCGCCTCAACGCGCGAGCCAGTGATCCGCGAAGCCCGCCAGATCGTCGTGCACCGATTTCGCGAGTGCAAGATCAGTTCCGATGTTCGGGCTGCCGTTCGGGGCACGCAGCACCAGGGCCGTGTGCACGTGCGAGGGCACGCCGCGCATGTAGGCGGCGTAGTCGTCGACGAATGCGATCGGTTGCAGGGCTTCGATCGTGTCGGCCTTCGGACTGCGTTCACCGGCCGCATTGCCGGTGGCGATCACGCGGTCGATCGGGAAACCCAGGTCCCGCAGATTGCGCAATCGCGCCGCCTCAAATTCGAACTCCAGCGCTGAGACACAGACCAGATCGAAGCCCGCGTCGCGCAAGCGATGACAGGCGTCCACGGCTCCGGCGATGGCCGGCACCGTGGTCCAGAAGTGCTCGTCGAAAGCCGCGCGGAACTGCACCCGCCGCGCCGGATCGAGCCGCTCGACCTCCCAGCGGTCCAGGGGCCAATAGGCCTGCGGGTCGCGCTCGATCGGGGCCACGCCGAAGGCACGTTGCCACGCCGAGGCGTAGCCGAGATGAAAGTCCAGCAGAACGCCGTCGGCGTCGAGTGCGATGAGGGGTCGTGGCATGCGGCACTCTAGCCGCTTACGCACGCGCTTGCTGTCACTTGCCGGACGCAGTGGTCTTGACCGTCTCAGCACGAAACACCAGCGCCGCCTCGAACGAGGCGCGCACGAACTTCAGCGCCGCGGCGAATTCCTCGTCACTGAGCTGGCGCGCCGCATCGCTGGCGCGGTAGATGTTCGCGAACTCGCGCTCGCGGCCGGCCTGCACGGCAAGGCGTCCGAGCCCCAGACTCTCGAGCGTCGCCCACAGCTTGGGGTTGTAGGTGCGGGTAAGCTTCATCACGACCGGAATCGGATCGTTGCGGCCGAGCACGCCGGCCAGTCGAAGGATGATCTCGAACGGCAAACCGACCTTGCCGCCCTCGACCTGCTCGAGCAAGCTCAGGTCCTTCAGGTTGATCGCGCGGCCAAGGTCGGCAAGCGTCAGGCCCGCGCCTTCGCGCAGATCGCGGAACAGGCCACCGGCCTTCTCGACCACGGCCTTGTGCGACGGCTTGGTCAGGCGCGACGCAGCAACGCGGAACGACAGGTCGGCTGCCGTGTTCGCGATGCCGAGCACAAAGTCGGTCCACGAACGCAGATCGCGTGCAAGCTTGAGCAGGCCATCGCTGGCCGGCGCCTCCGCGGCGAGCGGGCGGACCTTGGTGATCGCCTTCGTTGCAGACTTGCGCTTTGCCGGTGTGCTGGGCATGGCTTCCCTTGGCTCGTGAGGCGAAATCAGGCCGTGCGCGCAGCGGCCGTCGCCGACTTGCGGCTGCGCTTGCTTGCAATCGGTGCAGCGGCTACTTTGGTGGCGACACGCCGGCGCGAAGGTGTTTTCTTCACGGTCGCAATCACCGTTTTCGCCGGCGCGCGTTTCTTCGCCGCAGGCTCCGGCGCAGCGACAACCGCCGCAGGCTCCGCGACCGGCAATGCCGCAATCAGGTCGCGCAGCTTGTTGTGCTCTTCGACCACGTAGTCCGCGAGGTCGGCCACATCGGGCATTGCACGCCGGCACGCGGTGAGGCCGACTTCGAGCGAGCCGTTGTAGCTCTGCACCGTCATGTTCAGTGCGATTCCATGACCGGGGATGGACACCGGAAAGAAGCTCGCGAGCTTCGCCCCCGCGAAGTACAGCGGGAACTGTGGCCCCGGCACGTTCGAGATGGCCACATTGACGACAGGCGGCAGCCGGTTGGCGAGTCGCGAGCGGCCGTACAGCGACACCAGCCCCGTCATCAGCCACGGCACGCCCAGCGACGGGAAGTCGCTCGGCATCGCGCCCTTCAAACTGCCCTGGAGCTTCTTGCCGACATTGGCCGAGGCACTGATCGCCTTGAGGCGCTCGATCGGGTCTTCGGTCGTTGTCGCCAGGCTCACCATCATCATCGACACTTGGTTGTTCGGGTCGGTGTTACCGGCCTCGCGCAGCGACACTGGCACGCCGGCAACCAGCGGCTTGTCGGGCACGCATTCGTAGTCCGCGAGGTAGCGCTTGAGCGCGCCGGCACAGGTCGCCATCACCACGTCATTCAGGCTCGCCCCGCTGCGCCTGGCCATCGCCTTGACTTCGGCCAGTGGCAGCGAACGTGCGGCGAACGCACGCTGGTTCGTGATCGCGACGTTCAACGGCGTGCGCGGCGCGCGCTGCAAGCCGGCCGGCATCACCAGGCGGCGCTTGCCGTCGACGTCCGAGACCGGGTAGACGACGCTGCGGAGCGCACGGCCGACGGCGGGCAGCGACTTGAATAGCTTGATGTATTGGGTCACCGCATTGCTGAGCGCGGCGCCGGCGAGCTCGGCCACGCCGAGCTGATACTGGTTGGTGCGCTGGCGCGGTCGCGGCGGCTTGATCGGTGCCGGCACGGCCGTGCCGCTGAGCAGCGCCTTCGTGATCGCTACGCCGGCCTGGCCGTCGATAGCCGCGTGATGCATCTTGTTGTAGATCGCCACCTGGCCGGTGTTCAAGCCTTCGATCACATAGATTTCCCAGAGCGGACGGCTCCTGTCGAGCAGACTCGAGTGCAGTCGCGCGACGTACTTCTCGAGCTGTTCCATCGTGCCCGGTCGGGGCAAGATAACGTGGCGCACGTGGTAGTCGAGGTCGACGTCTTCGTCGTCGACCCACACCGGGTTCGCCAGATCGAAGGGCATCAGCGCGAGCTTGCGCTGGAACACCGACGCGAGGTGCATGCGCGAGGCCATCCAGCGTTTCACGTCTTCGTAGTAGTCGCGCGCATATCCCTCGGGCAGATCGGCGATCTGCAGACTGCCGACGTGCATCGGCATCTCGGGGGTCTCCAGATGCAGGAACGAGGCGTCCATTCCGCTCAGGTGGTTCATGGCAGGTGTCCTTCGTGAATGGGTTCAGGCCGCAGCGGCCGCGCGCTTACGCGCTTCTTCGTCGACGAGGTCCTTCTTCAGCAGCTTGCCGACCGGCGACTTCGGCAGTTCGGCGCGCACTTCCATCTCGGCCACCATCTCGTGCTTGCCGATGCGGCTCTTCAGGAAGGCCTTGAGCTCATCCAGCGTCAGCGCGGGCGCGTCCTTCTTCAGCTTGATGAAGGCCTTTGGCGACTGGCCGCGGTACGCGTCGGGAATGCCGATCACGCACACCTCCTCGACCGCCGGATGCTCGTAGATCGCTTCCTCGATCACGCGCGGATAGACGTTGTAGCCGCCACACAGCAGCATGTCCTTGGTGCGGTCGACGATGAAGACGAAGCCGTCGTCGTCCATGCGCGCCACATCGCCGCTGCGGAAGAAGCCGTCCGCGGTCATGGCCTTGGCGGTCGCCTCCGGGTTCTTCCAGTAGCCCTTCATTACGTTCGGACCGCGAATGCACAGCTCGCCCGGCTCACCCGCAGCGGCGTCCCGGCCGGGATCAGTCAGGCTCTCGAACCTGAGCTCGATGTTGGGAATCGGCATGCCGCACGAACCGGCCTTGCGCATGCCGTGCGCTGGAGTGAAGGTGCCGGTCGGCGAGGTCTCGGTCATGCCCCAGCCTTCGCAAAGCTGCGCGCCAGTGAGCTCGTAGAAACGCTGCGCCACTTCGACCGGCAGCGGCGCGCCACCCGAGCCGCAAAATTGCAGCGAACGCAGCGCGCCTTCCTTCACCCTCGGGTGGTTGATCATCGCCATGTACATTGTCGGCACACCACAGAACACGGTGATCTTCTTGGCGATGAGGTCGTTGATCGCGGCGTCCAGATCGAAGCGCGCGTGCAGCACCATCAGCGCACCGAGCCGCACGCCGTACAGCAGGTTCACGGTCAGCGCGTAGATGTGGAACAGCGGAAGCACGACGAGCACACGTTCAGCACCCTGGGTCAGCACGCGTGGCTCGCCCTGCGAGGTTTCCATGTACTGCGCGCACGCCGCGCTGAGGTTGGCGTGCGTCAGCATTGCGCCCTTCGGCAAACCGGTCGTGCCCCCGGTGTACTGGAGCACGACTACGGCCTGCGTCAGGTCGCCCAGCGCGTGCGGCTCGTAGTTGCCATCGGTGCTAACGAGTTGCTCGAACGTCAGGTGGCGGTCGTCGGTCGGCACTGGCACGAGTTGCCCGGTCCCTTGCAGATGCGCGCGCACTGCGCCCGAGTTCGCCGCGTAGTCGGCCAGGTTGCCGGCGATCAGCTTTTTCAACCGCGAGCTGCCGAGCAGCCGCGCCATCTGCGGGTACAGCACCGCGAGGTCGAGCGTGACAAGGAAGTCGGTCTCGCTGTCTTCGACTTTGTGCGCGAGCACACGCTCGGCGTCGAGCGGCGAGTAGTTGACCACCGTGCCGCCAGCCTTGAGCACGCCGAAGAACGCGATCGCGTAGTGCGGCGTGTTCGGCAGGTACAGCCCGACATGCACGCCTGGGCCGACGCCCATGTCCTGGAAGCCCTTCGCGGCGCGGTTCACCAGATCGCCGAGCTCGCGGTATGTCAGGGTGGCCCCCATGAACTCGATCGCCGGGTTCTCGGCCCAGCGGCGCACTGCATCATCCAGCAGATTCTGCACCGGCATCAGCGGCAAATCGGCGTCCCAGCGAACGCCTGTCGGGTAGGACTTGATCCAGGGGTGGTCGGCCAAGCGTTGTCTCCGGTATTGTCGTGACTATCGCGTGGCTCAGGGCCGCGCTTGTTGGGGGTTTGCCCGGTGCCATCCCGCCTCGGCGACCATGCGGGCGCGCTGGCCGGCGGCCAGCGCGTGGGTGCTGCTGGCCGATCCATCGAGGGCGCGGCGCATGATGCCCTGGCAGATCGCCGCACCGCGAAACAGGTTGTAGGCCAGGTAAAAGTCCCATGTGCGGCGCGCCGGGATCGCCGCACCGACGCGCTCGCAGTAGCGCTCGACATAGGTCTGCGCGCTCGGGATGCCAAGCGCCGCGAGGTCGAGCCCGGCGAGGCCGCGCATCTCGCCGGCGGGTGTGTCCCAGGCCATTGCGTGATACGCGAAGTCGGCCATCGGGTGGCCGAGCGTGGACAGCTCCCAGTCGAGCACCGCGATCACGCGCGGCTCGGTACCGTGAAAGACCAGGTTGTCCAGCCTGTAGTCGCCGTGCACGAGAGCCGTGCTGTCATCGGCCGGGATGTTTCGAGGCAGCCATTCGATTAGGCAGTCCATCGCCTCGATGCGCTCGGTCTGCGACGCACGGTACTGCGTCGTCCAGCGGCCGATCTGGCGCGCGAAATAGTTGCCAGGCTTGCCGTAGTCGGCCAGGCCGGCACGTTGCAAGTCGACCTGATGCAGCGCGGCAATCACGGCGTTCATGCTGTCGAAGATCGCGGCACGCTCGGGCGGCGTCATACCCGGCAGCGCCGGGTCCCACAGGATGCGGCCCTGCACGTGCTCCATCACGTAGAACGCGGTACCGATCACGCTGTCGTCCTCGCACAGCGCGCAAGTTTTTGGAACCGGCACGCCGGCGGTGGCCAGTGCGGCCATCACGCGATATTCGCGGTCGATCGCATGCGCCGAGGGCAGCAGCTTGCCGGGCGGCTTGCGGCGCAGCACATAGGTCTGCGTCGGCGTGGTCAGCAAGAAGGTCGGGTTGGACTGGCCGCCCTTAAACTGCTCGACCTGCAGCGGCCCGGCATAGCTCGCGACGTGCCCGCGCAACCACGCGTCGAGCGTCGGCAGGTCGAAGCGGTGCCGCTCCTGGACCGCGCTCGTGCCGCTGAATTGACCGCTCATCGTCTCTCCTGAACCCCGCTCTGGCGGCGGTCGATCAGCGTATCTTGCCACCGCGCTCGCCGCAAATGAACATTGCGCGCTATCGTCATGCATCTGGCTCATTCGCCCTTGGGCGCGCACCTGTGGTCAACGTCAGCCGAGTCGATCTGAACCTCTTCGTCGTGCTGGACGCCATCTACACCGAGGGCGGCATCACCCGTGCGAGCGAACGTATGAACCTGACGCAGCCCGCGATCAGCCACGCGCTGGCGCGCCTGCGCGAGCTGGTCGGCGACCTGCTGTTCGTGCGCGAAGGCCACACGATGATGCCGACCGCCGCGGCGCACGCGCTGATAGGCCCTGTACGGCGCGCACTGAAGGAGATCGAGGGTTCACTGAATCAGATGCAGCAGTTCGACCCGGCCACCTCGACACGTTCGTTTCGCATCGGCATGCGCCATATGGTCGAGTCGGCGACGCTGCCCGAGCTCGCACTTCGGGTGCGCGCCCAGGCGCCCGGCGTGCGCATCGCCGCCGTGCACCACGACCGCGACGCGCTGCACGGCGCACTCGCCACGGGCGAGCTTGATGCGGCGATCAACGTGCTGCTGCCGCGCGAATCCCATGTGTCCTACGAGCGGCTCGCAGGCGGCAGGATGGTCGTCGCCGTGCGGGCCGATCATCCGCGTGTGCGCGACACGCTGGACCTCGCGACCTACCTGGCCCTCGACCACGTTATGACCAGTTCGCGCCGCAGCGGCCCGGGCCTCGAAGACGGGGCGCTGCAGCGCCTCGGCCACGAGCGCCGTGTCGTCGTGCGCTGCCAGCAACCACTGGACGGCCTGCCAGCTCGTCGCCAGTTCCGAGCTGCTGCTGACCATGCCCGAGCGTTACGCCGGCACTGCCGATGCAGCGCCGGGCAACCGGCTGCTGGCCTTCCCGGTCGCCGCGGCCGCGAACGACCTGTACCTCTACTGGCATGCAAATGCCGACGCCGAACCCGGCAACCGCTGGCTGCGCGATCAGATGCGCGCCGGCCTCGCTGACCCACCGGAGCCCGCATGAAACCCGATCGCCGCGCCCTGCTGACCGCCAGTGCCGCCCTGTTGTTGACCCGCGCCACAAGCGCTCAACCCCTTCAAGCCATGAGCACCATCAACATCGAAGAGCGCAGCCTCGCCGAGCTGCAAGCCGACATGGCCGCCGGCCGCACCAGCGCGCGCCAGCTGGTCGCCGCGTACACCGATCGCATCGCGCGCATCGACCGCGACGGCCCGCGGCTGGCGAGCGTGATCGAACTCAACCCGGACGCGCCGGCGATCGCGCAGGCGCTCGACGACGAGCTCAAGGCAAAGGGTCCACGTGGCGCGCTGCATGGCTTGCCGATCCTGATCAAGGACAACATCGCGACGCGCGACCGAATGCAAACGACCGCCGGTTCGCTTGCGCTGATTGGCAGCCAGCCGGCAGAGGACGCCACCATCGTGCAGCGCCTGCGCGCGGCCGGCGCGGTAATCCTGGGCAAGACCAACCGGAGCGAATGGGCCAACATCCGCAGCACGTCCAGCAGCAGCGGCTGGAGCGCGCGCGGAGGTCTCACGCGCAATCCGTATGCACTGGACCGCAGCGCTTCGGGTTCGAGTTCGGGTTCGGCAGCAGCAGCGGCAGCGAGCCTGTGCGCCGCGGCGGTCGGCACCGAGACCGATGGCTCGATCCTGAGCCCGTCCTCGGTGTGCGGCCTGGTCGGGCTCAAGCCCACTGTCGGGCTGCTCAGTGCCAGGGGCATCGTGCCGATCGCGCACAGCCAGGACACTGCCGGCCCGATGGCGCGCAGCGTGCGCGACTGCGCGCTGTTGCTGGGGGCGATGACGGACAAACCGGTCGACTATGCGGCAGCGCTCGATGTGAATGCGCTCAAGGGCGCGCGCCTGGGCGTTGCACGCCAGTTCTTCGGGTTCCATGAGCCGAGCGACCGCGTGTTCGCCGCCGTGCTGACCGCACTCGAAGCCGCGGGCGCAATACTCGTTGACCCGGTCACGATGCCGGCGATCGATACGATCGCAGACGCCGAACTCACGGTGCTGCTCTACGAGCTCAAGGCCGACCTGAACGCCTACCTCGCGCGCCTGGGTGGCAACGCCTCCGTCAAGACGCTCGCCGACGTGATAGCGTTCAACGAGCGCAGCGCGACCCGCGAGATGCCGTGGTTCGGCCAAGAGCTGTTCATCAAGGCCCAGGCCAAGGGGCCGCTGACTGATGCTGAATACAAGGATGCGCGCGCGCTGTGCCTGCGCGTCGCTGCGACCGAAGGCATCACCGCGCAGCTGCTCGCGCACCGGCTCGACGCGCTGATCGCGCCGACCGGTGGCCCGGCCTGGCTCACCGACCTCGCGCTCGGCGATCACTTCGTCGGCGGCGGCAGCACCACGCCGGCCGCAGTGGCCGGCACGCCCAGCATCACGGTGCCGGCCGGCGCGGTCCACGGCCTGCCGGTCGGCCTGAGCTTCTTTGCCGATACCGGCAGTGAGGCCCGTCTGCTCAACTTGGCCTACGGGTTCGAACAGGCGAGCCGGGCGCGCCGGCCACCGCGCTACCTGGCCCGCATCGAGACGGCGTAGACCGGCCGTGCGGCAAGGACGACTTGATCCGTCCCCCCGCGGTTGCCCTTCAGTTCCGCCGCCAGCTGCCGTAAATCCACCCACGTGCACCGCACCCGCCGCGGCATGCCTGGCCACGGAACCCTGGAAGGAAGCAGTTCATGACGCCTCAAAAATATCGCCTCATCACCCGCAGCGATTTCGACGGCCTGGTCTGTGCCGTGCTGTTGCACGAGATGGAACTGATCGACGAGATCAAGTTCGTCCACCCGAAGGACATGCAGGACGGCAAGATCGATGTCGGCCCGAACGACATCACGACCAACCTTCCCTATGTGCCGGGCGCGTACCTGGCCTTCGATCACCACTTGTCGGAGACGATCCGTAACGGCAAGCACCACAACCACATCATCGAGGTCGATGCGCCCTCGGCCGCGCGCGTGGTCTACAACCACTACGGCGCGAAGCACGCATTCCCGCGCATCGCCGACCAGATGATGGAAGCGGTCGACAAGGCCGACTCGGCCCAATACGAGCGCAACGATATCCTCGACCCGAACGGCTGGGTGCTGCTGAACTACTTGATGGACGCACGCACGGGCCTGGGCCGCTTCCGCGACTTTCGCATCAGCAACTACGCGCTGATGATGGACCTGATCGAGTACTGCCGCGACCACACGATCGACGAAATCCTCGACCTGCCCGACGTGCGCGAGCGCGTCGATCTTTACTTCGCGCACGGTGAACCGGCACGCGAGCAGATCCAGCGCTGCGCCAGGCTGCACGGCAACCTGATCGTGCTCGATCTGCGCGGCGAAGAGACGATCTACGCGACCAACCGCTTCATGATCTATGCGCTGTTCCCGCAGGCCAACATCTCGATCCACGTGATGTGGGGCATGCAGAAGCAGAACACCGTGCTGGCATGCGGCAAGTCGATCCTCGACCGCAGCAGCCGCACCAATGTCGGCGAGCTAATGCTCGGCTACGGCGGCGGCGGCCACAAGGCGGCCGGCACCTGCCAGGTCGCGAACGACGACGCCGAAGCGACGCTGGCGCGGCTGATCAAGCGGATCAACCGCGACGGGTGACTACAAGTACGCGGCGAGCTCCTGCTTCGCAATCGCGTTGCGGTGCACCTCGTCGGGGCCGTCGGCCACACGCAGGTGGCGCTCGTAGGCGTAGAAGTGCGTCAGCAGCGTGTCCTGGCTCAGGCCCATCGCGCCGAAGGCCTGCATCGCCCAGTCGATCACCTTGACGCAGTTGTTCGGCGTCAGCACCTTGATCATCGCGATCTCCTTGGCCGCCGCCTTGTTGCCGACCGTGTCCATCTTGTAGGCGGCGTTGAGCACCATCCAGCGCGACTGCTCGATCAGCATGCGCGACTCGGCAATGCGCTCGCGCCACACGCCCTGATCCGCAAGCAGCTTGTGAAACGCCGTGCGTGACGCTAGCCGCTGGCACATCATCTCGAGCGCTGCCTCAGCCATGCCGATCGCGCGCATGCAGTGGTGGATGCGCCCGGGCCCGAGCCGGCCCTGCGCGATCTCGAAGCCGCGGCCCTCGCCGAGAAGGATGTGGGCCGCCGGAACACGCACGTTCTCGAACACGATCTCCGGGTGGCCGAATGGCGGGTCGTAGACGCCCAGCAGCGCCATGTCGCGTACGAGCGTCACGCCGGGCGTGTTCTTGGGCACGAGGATCATCGATTGCTGCTTGTGGCGGTCCGCGTTGTCGGGATCGGTCTTGCCCATCAGCACGAAGATCTCGCAGCGCTCGTTCATCGCGCCGGTGATGTACCACTTGCGGCCGTTGATCACGTACTCGTCTCCCTCTCGACGAATGCTGCACTGGATATTGGTTGCGTCGCTCGAGGCCACCTCAGGCTCGGTCATCGCGAACGACGAGCGGATCTCGCCCGCGAGCAGTGGCGTGAGCCAGCGTTCCTGCTGTGCCTTCGTGCCGTAGCGCGCGAGCACTTCCATGTTTCCGGTGTCGGGCGCGCTGCAATTGAACACTTCGGAGGCCCAGTGGACCCGGCCCATGATCTCGCAGAGCGGCGCGTATTCGAGGTTGGTCAGGCCAGTGGTGGTGTGGGTGTCGCCGGGATGCGGCGGCAGGAACAGGTTCCACAGGCCCTGCTCGCGTGCCTTGGCCTTGAGCCCGGCCATCATCGGCAGCTCGGCGTAGAGCCGGCCCGCCTTTG
>JANYBE010000629.1 GCA_025360945.1 Rhizobacter sp.
CAAGGCCAAGTTCGCCAACCCGTTCGTGGCCGGTGCACGCGGCTACATCGACGACGTGATCCAGCCGCACGAAACGCGCAAGCGCATCTGCCGCTCGCTCGTGATGCTGGCCACCAAGAAGATCGAGAACCCGTGGCGCAAGCACGGCAACATTCCCCTGTGAACACGGACGGAGCAACGAACATGTTCACCAAGATCCTGATTGCCAACCGCGGCGAGATTGCCTGCCGCGTGATCAAGACGGCCCGCAAGATGGGCATCGCGACGGTCGCGGTGTATTCCGACGCCGACCGCGACGCGCTGCACGTGGAACTCGCCGACGAGTCTGTGTTCATCGGCGCGCCGCCGAGCCGCGAGTCCTATCTCGTGATGGACAAGATCATCGCCGCCTGCAAGCAGACCGGCGCGCAGGCGGTGCACCCGGGCTACGGCTTCCTGTCGGAGAACGAGACCTTCGCGCGCCGCGTGGAGGAGGAGGGCATCGTCTTCATCGGCCCGAAGCATGCCTCCATCGCCGCGATGGGCGACAAGATCGCCTCGAAGAAGCTCGCCGGCGCGGCCAAGGTCAACACCATTCCCGGCCACAACGCCGCGATCGACACGCCCCAGCACGCGGTCGAGATCGCCAAGGGCATAGGCTATCCGGTAATGATCAAGGCCTCGGCCGGCGGTGGCGGCAAGGGCTTGCGTGTAGCGTTCAATGACAAGGAAGCCTTCGAAGGCTTCAGCTCATGCCGTAACGAGGCGCGCAACAGCTTCGGCGACGACCGGGTGTTCATCGAAAAGTTCGTCGAGGAGCCGCGCCACATCGAGATCCAGGTGCTGGGCGACGCGCATGGTCACTGCGTCTACCTGCACGAGCGCGAATGCTCGATCCAGCGCCGGCACCAGAAGGTCATCGAAGAGGCGCCGTCGCCCTTCATCAGCAACGCGACGCGCAAGGCGATGGGCGAGCAGGCGGTGGCGCTGGCGAAGGCCGTGAACTACCAGAGTGCGGGTACTGTCGAGTTCGTTGTCGCCAAGGACCAGAGCTTCTTCTTCCTCGAGATGAACACGCGCCTGCAGGTCGAGCACCCGGTCACCGAATGCATCACCGGGCTCGATCTGGTCGAGCAGATGATCCGTGTTGCGGCCGGCGAGGAGCTGTCGTTCACGCAGGCGCAGATTCCGCGCACAGGCTGGGCGATCGAATGCCGCATCAACGCCGAAGACCCGTTGCGAGGCTTTCTGCCGAGCACCGGTCGGCTGATCGCGTTTGAGCCACCCCTGACGACGATGGAGGCGGCCAAGCCGGTGCCCGCCGGCGGCGGCGTGCGGGTGGACACCGGCGTCGACGAAGGCGGCGAGATCCCGATGTTTTACGACTCGATGATCTGCAAGCTGATCGTCTGCGGCAACGACCGGAAAGATGCGATCGCGAAGATGCGCGAGGCGCTGAACGCGTTCGTGATCCGCGGCATCTCGAGCAACATCCCGTTCCAGGCCGCGTTGCTCGCGCACCCGAAATTTGTCTCGGGCGACTTCAACACGGGCTTCATCGCCGAGCAGTACCCAAAGGGGTTCACGTTGGCGTCGGTGAAGCACAACGATGCGGACTTCCTGCTCGCGCTGGCGGTGGCGCTGAACCGCCGCGTGCTGGCGCGCTCGGCCGGCATCAGCGGCCAGTTGCCGGGACACGAGCTGCAGGTCGGCACGAATTTTGTTGTCGTGCAGACCGATGCTGCGGGCGCGCGGCAGCAGACGCCGGCCACGATTCAGGTCGAAGGCGATGTGTTGAATGTCGTGATCGCGGGGAAAACCTACGCGATCCTATTCGACGGCCATCTGCGTGACGTGGCGGTGCACGGCACCGTCAACGGCGCACCGTTCAGCGCGCAAATCGAGCGCCTGACGCTGGCCTATCGCGTTAGGCACGACGGCGCGCAGGTGGAAGTGCGCGTGCTGTCGCCGCGTGCGGCCGAGCTGAATGCGCTGATGCCATTCAAGGCGCCGCCGGATCTGTCCAGGTACCTGCTGTCGCCCATGCCGGGCCTGCTCGTCGACGTGGCGGTGAAGCCGGGGCAGGCCATCCGTGCCGGCGAACGGCTTGCCGTGATCGAGGCGATGAAGATGGAGAACATCCTAGTCGCGATCCGCGACGGCGTGGTCGCGAAGGTGCTGGCAAACAAGGGCGAGAGCCTTGCGGTCGATCAGATCATCATGGAGTTCGATCGCACGGAGGCAGCGTCATGAACACCCGGCCGTTCAAGGTACTGGGTATCCAGCAAGTCGCAATCGGCGGTCCGAGCAAGGCGCGTCTGCGCAAGCTCTGGGTCGAGAAGTTCGGACTCGAGGTCACCGGCAATTTCCGGAGCGAGCGCGAGAACGTCGATGAGGACCTCTGCGCGATGGGCGCGGGGGCGTTCAAGGTCGAGGTCGACCTGATGGAGCCGATCGACCCGAACGGAAAGCCCGCGGTGCACACGCCGCCGCTGAACCACATCGGCCTGTGGATCGACGACCTGGCCGCCGCCGTCGAGTGGCTGTCGGCGAACGGTGTGCGTTTTGCGCCGGGGGGCATTCGCAAAGGCGCGGCCGGTCACGACATCTGCTTCGTGCACCCGAAGAGCAACGACGAGTTCCCGGTCGGCGGCGAGGGCGTGCTGATCGAGCTGGTGCAGGCACCGCCCGAGGTGATCGCGGCGATGGGCTGAAGGCTGGCTGCAAGCCCTCACGGTGCCTGCGTGTCGATGTGTGGCCCACGTGCGACGATCCGCCGAATGTGCAGCTGTGCATCGGTGCCACGCTGGGCCTGCTCGGCATCGAGCCGCAGACGCAGCGGCGCAACCGGATGAACGGCACGGTCGTGGCGGTCGATGAGCGCGACTTCGAGCTGCGCGTCGACCAGAGCTTCGGCAACTGTCCGCAGTACATCCAGGCGCGCGAGGCACGCTGGGTGGGCGGGCCAGTCGCGCAGCTCGCGTCGCGGCGCGAAGGTCCACGGCTGTCGACTGCAGCCGCGGAGCTCGTAGCGCGCGCGGACACCTTGTTCATCGCCAGCGCCGCACCGGGACAAGGCGCCGACGCATCGCACCGCGGCGGCAAGCCGGGCTTTGAGCGCGTCGACCACGATGAGTACGGCACGGTCCTGACCTTCCCCGACTTCCGTGGCAACTTCTTCTTCAACACGCTGGGCAACATCACGGCGCATCCCAGGGCCTTCGTGCTGTGCGTCGACCATGGGAGCGGCGGCGCGCTGCAGCTCACCGGACACGCCGTGATCGTCGCTGGTGTGCAGGAGGTCGAGGCCTTCGCCGGCGCGCAGCGCCCGGTGCGCGTTGAGGAAGAGGCCGGAGTGTGGACGGCGCACGCGCTGCCGTTGCGCTGGTCGGCGCCGCAACCCGCATCGCAGCTGGCGACCGCCGGGCATTGGTAGGGCCGCGCTACAGTGGCGCTTAAACCAAACTTCAATGCCGCCATGACCATCCGCGAGATCCTGAAGATGGGCGACCCACGCCTGTTGCGCGTCGCCCAACCCGTGCAGGCCTTCGGTACGCCCGAGCTGCACGCCTTGATAGACGACATGTTCGAGACCATGCACTCGGTCAGCGGTGCAGGGCTGGCGGCGCCGCAGATCGGCGTCGACCTGGCGCTGGTGATCTTCGGCTTCGCGCAGAATAACCAGCGCTACCCGGACGCCCCGCCGGTGCCCGAAACGGTGCTGATCAACCCGCAGATCACGCCAATCGACGCCACGGAAGAAGAAGGCTGGGAAGGCTGTCTCTCGGTGCCCGGTCTGCGCGGCGTGGTGCCGCGCCTCGCACGCATCCGCTACAGCGGTTTCGACCCGCAGGGTGCGCAGATCGACCGCGAGGCCGAGGGTTTCCATGCGCGCGTCGTGCAGCACGAGTGCGATCATCTGATTGGCAAGCTCTACCCGATGCGAGTGCGCGACTTCACGCGCTTCGGCTTCACCAGCGTGCTGTTCCCCGGGCTCGATGCGACGGCGGACGATTGATTGACACGTTTGGAGGATGTAAACGAGCGTTTCTCCTACTGTCGCTGGGTCGTCCGGATGGCCGTGGCCTGCGTTGAGCAGCAGGAGAGTCACACCATGATGTTCATCAATCGCCTGATCGCCGCCACGCTGCTTTTCGCTGCGCTGGGCACTGCCAGCGCGCAGACCGACCCGCCCGTCGATCCGCCGGGCCGCGTGGCGCGATTGTCCGAGTTCAGCGGTCAGGTCTGGCTCTACAACGCCGACAGCGGCAGCGAATGGGTAAGCGCGGTGCGCAACCGCCCGGTCACCGTAGGTGATCGCCTCGCCACCGAACCCGGTGCGCGCGCCGAGCTGCAACTCGGTTCGACCACGGTGCGACTCGATTCGAGCACTGAACTCGAGGTCACGGGGCTCGACGACGACCACCTCTCGCTGCAGCTCGTCAGCGGCAGCGCCGCAGCGCGCGTCGTCGACATGGCCGGCGCCGGTTCGTTCGACCTTAGCACCGACGAAGGCCGCTTTGTCGTGCAGCGCGCCGGCAGCTACCGCTTCGATCGTGACGGCAGCGACAGCGGCGTCACCGTCTACAGCGGCCTGGCCCGCTACGAAGGGCCGAACAGCGGCCTGCCGGTCACGGCCCGCCAGCGCGCCGAGTTCTGGATCGACTCCGGCGGCATCGCTCAATACACCTTGTCGGCACCAGTGAACGACGCGTTTGCCGCGTGGAACAACGAGCGCGATCGGCGCGTCGTCGGCAGCATCACGGCGCGTTACGTGTCGCCAGAGATGACCGGCGCCGAAGAACTCGATCGCTACGGCCGCTGGGAACAAGACCCCGAGTACGGCGCGTTGTGGATCCCCACCGTGGTGGCCGTCGACTGGGCGCCGTACCGTACCGGCCACTGGGCCTGGGTGCGGCCCTGGGGCTGGACCTGGGTCGACGACGCGCCCTGGGGCTTCGCGCCGTTCCACTATGGCCGCTGGGTCAATGTGCGCAACAACTGGTGTTGGACGCCGGGGACGCGCGTGGTGCGGCCGGTTTATGCACCGGCACTTGTCGCCTGGGTCGGTGGGCCGCGCGCCAATGTATCGATCACGATCGGCGGTGGGCCGGCGGTTGGCTGGTTCCCGCTGGCGCCGCGCGAGGTCTACGTGCCGAGCTACCGCGTGAGCCCGCGCTACGCGCAAAACATCAACATCACCCACGTCACCAACTTGACCGTGATCAACAACGTGTTCGCCAACCCGCAAGGGCCGCGCGAATTCGGCAATCGGCGCTTTCCGAATGCGATTACCGTCGTGCCTGCTGGCGTGATGACCTCGCGTCAACCGGTCGCGCCGGCGGCAGCGCAGCTGCGCCAGAACCCGGCGTGGGCTCGCGAGATTGCCAACCAGCCGGCGCGTGCTGCCACCATGCTCGCACCACCCGTGGCCTCGCCTCCGGTGCGCGCTGTCGTCGACCCCCGCGCGGTTCGCACGCCGCCGGGCTTTGCAGAGCGACCCATCGCGCCACGGCCGGGTGTGTCGGAGCGCGATGGTCGCGGACGTGATCTTGGCCGACCGGAGGGCGCGCGGCCGATACCGTCCGTGGCGCAGCAAACGACGCCGGCAGCGCCTGTGGTGGCTCCACCCGTGAACACAGGTGCGCCGCGTCCGGTCGCCGCATCTCACGTGCAGGAAGCACCGATGATGCGACCACTGCCGGTACAGCGCGGCGAAGATCGTCGTCGTGGTGGCGATCGAGGTGAGGCCGCCGCGCCGGTGCCCGCACCGTCTCCCGCACCTGCACCCGTGGGTGGACGCCCGGCCACCGCGCCCCCTGTGCAGGAAGGGCCGACGATGCGCGCGCTGCCCGTGCAACGCGGTGAAGATCGGCGTGCCCCGCCGCGGCCTGGTGAGGCCGTGCCGGCACCAAACGAAGCGCGTCTGACGCCGCCGCGCGTCGAACGCCCGGCCCCGGTGCCTGTCCCGGCGCCGGTGGCCCGTGCGGCCGAGCCAGGCAAGCCGGCGGAGGCACAGCGTCCGGCACCGGTGATTGTGCCGGCCGCACCCGAGGCCAGGCGGCCCGAGCCGCGGCCGCATCCCGAGGCGCCCGTCACCGAGCAAAAGCGCGGCGAGTCGCGCGACCAGCAACGTTAGGTTAGGCCCGCACGCGGCGCCTCAGCGCAGCAGTGGCTTCAGCACCGGCCAGACGTTGTCTAGAATCACCGGGTGCGCGGCTGCGATGGGGTGAATACGGTCGGCCTGAAACAGCGTATCGGCCTGCGGTCCGTCGGCTACGCCCTTGAGCAGGAATGGCACGAGAGCCGCGCCTTCGGCCTTGGCCACCGAGCCGAACATGCCGGCAAATTCGTCGCCGTACTTGCGGCCGTAGTTCGGCGGCAATTGCATGCCGGCGATCAGCACCTTCGCGCCGGCGGACTTCGCGGCCCGCGCCATCGCTGTGAGATTGTCACGCGTCATCGCGAGCGGCAGTCCGCGCAGTGCGTCGTTGCCGCCAAGCTCGATGACGACGATGCAGGGCTTGTACTGAACGAGCAGCGCGGCCAGGCGCGAACGGCCTCCCGATGTCGTGTCGCCGCTAATGCTGGCATTGACGACACCGGCGGTGGTGTTCGTTTGTGCGAGGCGTGCAACGAGCAACGCGACCCAGCCGCTGCCGCGCTTGAGGCCGTACTCGGCCGAGAGGCTATCGCCGAGCACTAGGATCGAGGGGCTTGCGGCGCGCGCAGCGCCGGTCCACGCCATACTCGCCGCAACGACCAACACGCTACAGTCGGCGAGCCATGCCCGCCGAGTCCGAAGTACTCCACCATCATTCATGTCTGAACCCATCATCGCCGTCGAGCACGTAACCAAGCAGGTCCAGGACTCCACCGGCACGCTGACCATTCTCAATGAGATCGCCTTCACGCTCGCACCGCGCCAATCCGCCGCGATAGTCGGTGCATCGGGCTCGGGCAAGAGCACGCTGCTGTCGATCATCGCCGGGCTGGACACGCCGACGACCGGCACCGTGAAGCTGGCCGGCACCGACCTGTTCGCGATCGACGAAGACGCGCGCGCCGCAGTGCGTGCAGCAAAGGTGGGGTTCGTATTCCAGAGTTTCCAGCTGCTCGGCAACCTAAACGCGCTCGAAAACGTCATGCTGCCGCTGGAGCTACAGGGCCGTAGCGACGCGCGCGTGCTCGCGACGGAGATGCTGCGCCGTGTGGGACTGGGCGAGCGGCTGCGCCACTACCCGAAGGTACTGTCAGGCGGGGAGCAGCAGCGTGTCGCGCTGGCGCGCGCCTTCGTTATGGAGCCGGCGGTGCTGCTGGCCGACGAGCCGACCGGCAGCCTTGACTTCGCGACTGGCGAGACCGTGATGGAACTGATGTTCGCGCTCAACCGCGAGGCCGGCACGACGCTGGTGCTGGTCACGCACGACCGCGGCATCTCGGCTCGCTGCGACCGCCAACTCCATATCGAAGCTGGCCGCCTGAACGCACAGGAGTAGCCGTCACCGAACGAGGACGCCAGCGGCGCCCGTGTCACCGTAGCGAAGCGTCTTATTGACTGAACTTGTAGTCCGTCTTCGCCTTTGCGCGAATCTCTTCGACGAATGCGCCAATGCGCTGCTGCTCCATGCGCTGCTTGAGCTGGCCCTTCACGTCGTCGAACGGCGGGAACTGCGCTTCACGCGTGTCGTCGAGCCGGATGATGTGATAACCAAACTGCGACTTGACCGGCTCCTGCGTCATCTCGCCCTTCTTCAGCTTGACCATCGCCTGCGAGAACTCGGGCACGTAAGAGCCCGGTGCCGCGAAGTCGAGGTCGCCGCCGTTGGCACCTGATCCCGGGTCTTTCGAGTTCTTCTTCGCGAGATCTTCGAAGCTCGCGCCGCCCTTGA
>JANYBE010000645.1 GCA_025360945.1 Rhizobacter sp.
CGCGAGCAGGCCCACGCCGGCCGCCTTGCGGCGCGCGGCGTCCACCTCGCCCGGTGCCTTGTCGGGCACCGGCTGGCGCGCTTCGGGCACGGGCACGGCCTTGATGGGCTCGGGCGCCTTCACGGGCGTGGGCTTGGGCACGGCCAGGGGCGCGTCGTTCAAGGTGTCCTTGCGCGTGTCCTTCAGCGTCTCCGGCTTCACCACCGGCGGCGGGGGGGGGGGCGCGCGTTCGAGCAGCATCTTGGCCAGGCGCGGCGGCAGCTCCTGCGGCTGGCTGCGGTCTTCCTTGACGATCGGTGCGAGCAGCACGCCGATGCACAGCAGGGTGCAGATGATCAGCACCGTGCGCACGATGCGCTGGAAGCGCGCTTCGTCTTCGGTGGCGACATCCCACGCCAAAATCGGCGCGCGGAACGAGGTCATCACCGCGGCGTTCATGACGCGTCCCTCTGCCGCACCGCGAACGACACATCGCTGAAGTTCGCACGCGAAGCGGTGACCATCACCTTCTTCAGCAGGCGGTACGGAATGTCCTTGTCGCCCATGATGGTGACGCGCTGGCCTTGCGCCTTGTTCTCGGCGCGGATGACCTGGCGGCCCGCCATGAATTCGAGTTCGGCCTTCAGCGGCACGATCACGTCGTCGGTCGCGGCCATCGCCTCGGCGACGGTCGCGACCTTGCGGCCACCGACCAGGATGTCGCTGCCGCTGATGATGACGACCAAGGTATCGCGCGGCTCCTTGTCGGCCGAGGACATCGGCAACTGCACCGCCTTCGGGCTCGGCAGGGTTTCGACACCGGTGGAGTTGGAGAGTAGGAAGAAGATCAGGATCGTGAACACATCGATCAGCGAGACCAGGTTCATATCGAGCCCGGTCTGGTTGCGCCCTTTGCGCTCGGCGCGTTTTTGCAGCGGGGTGAGCTTCATGGCGGCCCCGTTTCAGCGTTGTTTGATCGGCGCGTCGCCGATCGAGATGTTGGGGAAAAGCTCGGCACGCACCACGGCTTCGCCCTGCACCACGCGACCGGCACGCACCGCGTCCATCACCTGCACCAGGGTGTCGTAGGCGGTGTTCGGCTCCGACAGCACGGTGGCTTCGGTCTTGTCCGGGAACTTGGTCTTGAGCTGCTGCACGAGCTGCGCCAGTGCCTGCACGTCATGGCCATTGGCCGTGTCGGGAATGCGCTGAATCAGTCCGCCTATGCGGTCGCCGACCTCGAGCGCGTCGGGCCGGATCACGATCTCGAGCTGCAGGTTCTCGGGCGTCAGCTGCATCGGGCCCGACGTCTGCGCCGGCAGGCTCAGGTCGATCACCGCCAGGCGCGTGAACACGGCCACCGACAGCAGGAACGGCACCAGCACCACGATCAGGTTGATGAACGCGGTGATCTCCAGATGCGCTGCCGTCTTGCGCAGGCGTCGGGTCTTCATGATTTCAGCGCGCCGCCGAAGCCGCAGCCTGCTCGGCGCGGATGCGTTGCACGAGGTTCAGGAAGCTGATCTTCGCGGCCTCGAGGCCGTCGACGATTTCGCTCGTCTTGGCCTGCAAGAACGCGTGGATCAGCAGGAACGGGATCGCCACCATCAGCGCGAACGCGGTGTTATTCATCGCGATCGAGATCGAGGCCGACAGCAGCTCGGCCTTCTCGGCCGGATTGACCTGCGCCACCGCGGTGAAGCCCTTGATCAGGCCGATGATGGTGCCCAGCAGACCGACCAGCGTGATGACGTTGGCGAAGGTGGCGATGTAGTGGGTGCGCTTCTCGAGGCGCGGCACGATTTCCATCATGCCCTCTTCCATTGCCGCGTCGAAGTCTTCGCGGCGGCCCGGGCTCTGCATGCGGTCGAGGCCGTAATGGACGATCTTGCCGACGGCCGCGTCGGAGTTGGCGGTCACGCCTTGCGCGTCGCGGAACTGGCCTTTTTGCAACATTGGCAGAACTTGCGACCAGACCTTGCGGTTCTGGTTGCGCGCCTTCGACAGGAACACGAAGCGCTCGATCGCGATCGCGACGCCTAGCGCCATGATCAGGATGCTGGGGTAGATGAACAGGCCGCAGTCCTGGAAGAACTTGACGGCGGTTTGAAAGGTGTTCATGAATGGACTCTCCGGTGAAAGACTGTGAGCAAGATGAATGAATGAATTACTTCGGTGTCGTCGCGGCCGCCGCGGCAACTGCCGGGCCGCCGTTGGGCGTGCGGGCCGCTTGCACGATGGCGTCGTAGCGCACCTCGCGGCGGAACACGTCGCGGTCGACCGGGGAGAGCGCTTCGTCGAGCACGCTGACCAGCGGCCGGCCCGATAGGTCGCCCGGCAGCGGCTTCTTCCAGGGCACGATGATCAGCACCTTTGGCAGCTCGCGATTGCCGATGATCTGGGTGCGATCGATGTCGGCCCGGTCCTGCGCGAACGCGGTCGCACAGACCAGCAGTCCGGCGGCGATGAGCATCAGTGTGGTCAGTTTCATGACTTCTCCTTGCGGGTCGCCGCGACCTGCGCGGGCTTGCGGTTCTTCAGCTCGGCGACCCACTTGGTGACGGCGGCGTCACCCGGCGAGAGCGCGAGATAGCGCTCGTACAGCTCGGCTGCGCGCTTGGCGTCACCGAGGTACAGGTCATTGAGAATGCCCAGGTTCAGCGTCGCCGCCGCGTAGTCGGCGTTCGCCGCGAGCGAGCGTTCGTAAGCGTTGCGCGCCTTGTCGAACTGGCCGAGCTGGCGGTAGGTGATGCCGAGCTGGTTGAGGTAGACCGGCTGCGCCGGGCTGAGCTTGACGGCCTGCTCGAGCTCGGTCGCCGACTCGCTCAGCTTGCCAGCGGCGCGCAGCATCACGCCGAGGTTGGCGTGGGGGCCACCAAGCTCGGGATTGGACTGCGCCAACGCGCGGTAACCGCGTTCGGCGTCGACCACCTTGCCGGCGCGCTGGTCGCGCACGGCGTCGTCGAACGCCCGCTGGGCGGCTGGACTCAGCGGCGTCTCGTTGACGGCCAGCGCGGACTGTCGTGCCGCGACCGGCGCCGACGCGACCGCGGACGGCGACGCAGGCGCGGAAGCATTCGCCCCCGGCAAGACCTTGTCCTTGAGCTCGTCCAATGTGGCACAGCCGGCGACGCCCGCGGCGAGCACCGACAGCGCCGCGGCGCGCGCAAGGAGTTCAGCGAATCGCATCGATCACCTCCTCGGCGCGTTCGTTCTTGCCGTAGCGCACCGGGCGCAGCTCGCGCAGCGCCTCGAAGCTGCTCTTGACCCATTTGTCGTAGATGCCGTTGGCAGCACGACGGGCGTTCACCTCGTGGTACTCAGTCGCCTTCTCCTCAAACGGGAAGGCCTGCTCCTCGAGCAGCACATCGTACTGCTCGCGCTCGACCTTGCTCAGCTTCTTTGGCCGCTCGGACGTCATCAGCGCCTTGCCGAACTCGCGGTACACGGCCGCGATGCGGTAAGTCGCCGCGGTTGTCACGTCGGCCACACCATAGTCGGCCGCGACGGCGTAGGCCTTCAGCGTCTCTTCCATCTTCGCTTTCTTCAGCGCGAGGTTCTTCTTCAGCGGCTCGACCAGCGCGACCTTGCGGTATGCCTCGGCGACCGGTTCGGCCAGGTACAGCGCCGCGGTTGCGCCGAGGTAGCGGGTGCGATCGCTGCGTGCGCCCCCGCCGTTCTGGTCGGCGTAGAAGATGTCCTTCATCAGCGCGGCCTCGCGCGTCGCGTTGCCGTCTTCCTTGGCAAGGCGCGCGATGCGAAAGCGCGCCTCGACCGCCGGCTCGAGCGGCTGCGGGTTCTGCGCGAGGTAGCGCTCGTAGGCCTTGGTCGCCGGCGCGCGCTGCGCCGCCTTCTCGTAGAACTCGGCCGCCTGCCACAGGGCATCGCGTGCGATCTTCGGATCCTTGGCTGTCGTCGCCAGACGTTCGAACTCGCCTGCAGCGCCGGCCCACTGACCCTTTTCCATGTAGGCGACGGCGAGCTTGTTGCTCACGTCGGCCTGCAACGGGTGGTTCGGGAAGCGCTGGCGGAAGTCCTCGAGCGTGCGCGCGGCGCCGTCCCAGTCTTTCAGCGTGATCAGCGCCGCGGCCGCGTCGTACTGCGCATTGGCACGCACCGTCGATTGTGGTGCGACCGTGCCGACGCGGGCGAAAAACGCCACCGCATCGCGCGTCTGGCCGGCCTCACGTGCCTTTTCGCCCTGCTTGTAGATCGAGGCGGCCTGGCGCTCGACGAGTTCGTTGCGCGCCGCGTCCATTTCCGGCACGAGCTTGAGCACTTCGGTGTAACGCTTCTCCGATTCGTCGAACGCGCCGCGCTCGAACGCGGTGTGCGCAAGGACCGTCCAGGCAACGCGCTTTTGTGCGTCAGCAGCGGGCGGCTTCAGATCGAGCACGCGTTGCGCCACGCTGGCGGCCTGGTCGTTGTCGTGCAGCGCGTACAGCTTTTCTGCCGCGTCGGCGAGCACTGGCGCGGCGCGCGGGTCGTCATTGAAGGTGCTGGCAAAACGCAGCGCGCTGGCGACGCCAGCCTGCTGCAACGTGGGCACCTCGGCCGGCCCAGCCTTCTTCTGGCGCTGCGCGTAGCTCAGCAGCGCGGCGTAACCGGCGTCGGCACTCTTTTCGTGCTTCGGGTAGCCGTACGCGGTCTTCTCGTACTCGACAGCGGCCTCGGCGATGCGACCATCCTCGAACAGCAACTCGGCGAGCAGGAAGTTGTTCTGCGCCGCCTTCGGATCGTCCGGGAACGACGCGAGGAACGCGCGGTACCAGCGCACTGCTTCCTGGTAGTCGGCCGTGGCTTTGCTCTTCTGCGCGCTTGCGTGATAGAAAAGCGCGAGCTCGGTCAGGTGGGTCTTCACGCGCGGCTGTGCCAGATCCCAGCCCTTCGGATTGGCGCGGCGGAATTCGCTCGTCACACTGTAGTTCGCGACGAATTCCTTCTTCGCCTCGAGCGCGGCAACGGCAAAACCGCCGCGCTCGTAGATCTCGATCACGCGCGCCTGCAGTTGCGGCGCCTGTGCGTGCAGCGGGTTGCGGCGCGCGAACAGGCTAAAGGTGTCAGCCGCGTCCTTGCTGCGGTCTTGCTTGATGTAGAGCTCGCCGAGTTGCTCGTACACACGGAACTCGTAGGTCTTGCGCGCCGGCGAATTGATGTATGAAGGAATCGACTCGGCGCCTCGCAGATTGGCCAGGCTGATGCTCATCACGCGGAAGGTGTCCTCGGCCAGTTCACGGTCGGCGCGCGTCAGGCCCTTCAGCGTCTGCAGCCCGCCCTCGCCTTCGCGGTTCGCGACCTTGATGTCGAGCACGCCGAAGAACGACGCCAGCGCATCCTCGAGTCGGCCTTGCTTGAACTGCGACCAGCCGTGCATGTACAGCGCGCGGTCGTGATAGGGGTTGCTCGCGCCCGCGGACAGCACCGTCGCGTAGGCCTTCTCGGCGTTGGGGTAGTCGCGCGCGGTGAACAGCAGCTCGCCGCGACGGAACTGGGCCTCGTCCTTGTACTTCGTCGCCGGGTAGTCCTTCGCCAGCCGGTCGAGCGTCTTCAGCGCGGTCTCGAGATCGCCACCCTGTTCGTAGGCGCGCGCGAGCTGGTACAGCACGCGATCGTTGCTCGGGTCGGCCGGGTAGATCTTCAGGAAGTCCTGGTAGCGCTTGATCGCGGCGCGGTAGTCCGGGCCGGCGGCGGGCTGGTCGGTGGCGTTGTCGGCCACGTCCATCTCGAGATCACCGATGCGGCGCATCGCCTCGGCGCGCTGCGGCGCGTTCGGCGCAATCGCGAGGAACTTGTTGTAGGCCTCGATCGCCTGCGCTTCGGTCGCCACGACGGAGCCGTCCTTCTCGACCGTCACCTGGCGGCCCGCGAGTGTCTTCAGCGTCGGCTCGTTGTCGGGCGTGCCGCGCTTGCTGGCGCAGGCCGCCAGCAGGCACGCCAGCACCACGGCAGCGCCCGCGCGGCGCTTACTGTGGAGCCGCGACATGGTCTGCATCCTTCTTGATGTTCGCGCGGTCGTAGAGTTGCGCGACCGCAAAGCGCGCCTGCGTCGCGTAAATCGCGAGGCGCTCCTTCTGTTGCGTCAGTTCGGCCACAGCGATTTCCTGCACGACGGCCTGCTGTTCGCGGCGCAACGCGGCAACCTTCGGCAACATCGCCTGCAGCAGCGGGTCGAGCGCGGCAATGCGCTTGCCGAACGCGTCGAAGCGCGCCGGCTCGTCGCGTTGCGCCTGCGCAAGCGCGGCGTCTCGCGCCCGAGCTTCGGTGATCTGGGTATCGATGCTCACGAGTTCCTTCTTCGCGGCCCAGGCGCGACCGGTGTAGTCGTCGGCAAGCTGCCAGGTCAACGCGCCCGAGGCCAGGCTCAGGCGCGCACGCGCCTGCTCGGTCTCGGGCGACGCGGGCATCTTTTCGAGGTTGGCCTGCACGCTCTTCACAAGTGCCAGCAATTCGAGCTGCTTGTCGTTGGCGAACGCGACGCCATCGGCCACGGATTCGCCCGCGGCGATATCGGCCGCGATCTTGTCGCGGCGCTGGCGCATCGCCTCCAGCCCGATCTCACCGGCGCGCGCACGCACCTGGGGCAGGCGGTCAGCGTAGGCCTTGCGGCGCGTCGTCAGCATGTCTTCGAACACGCCGAGCTTGTCGTGCCACTCCTCGAGATTCTGCGTCAGGAACAGCAGATCGCGGTAGTTCTTGAAGGCTTCCTGGAACTCGTGCTGCGCCAGCACGGGCGCGAGGTGGCCAGCGTGCGGCAGCTCGGGCAGGTCGTCCAGGCGCTGGAACCAGCCCATCTCGTCGCCACGGTTGCGTTCGATCAATGCGTCGACCAACTTGCCGGAGCGGACTGCGGCGATCGATTCGTTCAGGTCAGTGCTCTCGCGCTCAAACGCGGCGATCGCGTCGTTGTAGCGCTCCAGCGACTGGGCATAGGCCTCGAGCTTGGCGTAGGCGTACGGCACCGCGATCTTGGCTTCGAGCGCGGCCGAGTCGCTGACGTCGCGAGCTGCGAGTTCGAGCCAGGGCACGAGCGCGAGTTGCGGCTCCTTCATCGCATCAGCGGCCCAGCCGAAGCCGAGCAGCGCCTTGCTCGACTGCATGCTCTTCAGGCGCACGCGTTCGAGGTAGGTACGAGCCTCTTTGGGGTGCTCGTTGGTCAGTGCCGCGAAGCCGAGCGCGACGTTGGCGCGATCGCGCAGGCTTCGGTATTCCTCGTCTTCGGCAGGCGCGCGACCAAGCTCGTCGAGCACCGCGGTGCCCTTCGTCGTGTCGCCGGCGCGTATCAGCGCGATACCGAGGTTGTAGCGCACGTAGCGCGCACTCGGCGTCTTCGCGCTGACGCTGGCGAGCGTGCCGGCGGCACCGTTGTAGTCAGCACGCGCCATCAGCAGGTTGGCCTGCAGCAGCACGCGCTCTTCCTCGAGCGCGGGCGCCAGGTTGTGCTCGACATGCGCGAGCGCGTCCTCGGCCTCAGGCAGTACGCCGCGCTGGTAGCGGATCTTGGCGAGGTAGAACCACGCGCGGTCACGCACCTTGGGCGACGCGCCCTTCTCGATCAGCTGCGTGAAGATCGCGCCGGCCTCCCGGTGCAGTCCGTACGACAGCAGCATGCCACCGCGCAGCACCTCGGCCTCGTCGTCGTGCGGTGCGATGCGTTCGAACTTCTGCGACACCATCAGCGTGGTGATCGCCGTGAAGTGATGGTCCTGAAAGAAGTGGAACAAGGTGTCGCCGTAGTGCGGCGCCTTGATCTCGTGGCTCGGCAGTTCATTGGCCGCCGTCGCGGCACCGACGGCGAGCGCGCAAGCCGCAGCAATGGCCGCGCGGCGCACGACGGGGTGAGCTCGGAAACTCCAGCGCATCGACACTTACTGCCAGACCTTGACGTCGAATTCCGGCTGCAGCTTGGCCTCGGAGTCCTTGATGCGCAGCTCGATGTACTTCGCGTCGGTGCTCTTGTCGAACTTGACCGTGGCACCGCGTTTGTAATCGCGGTCGTGCGGGCCCTTGCCGGTGAAGTACGCCACCAGCTCGTGCTCGCCGACCTTCAGGTTGCCGAGGTAGATTCGCTGCACGCCACCGCGGTGCAGGGCCGCCACTTCGAGCGGCGTGTAGAGGTAGCTCGAGACCATCTTGTCGTCCAGCCTGATCTGCACCGAGTCGAGCTCGAACATCTTGCCCACGTCCATCGACACGAACAGCGCGACCTGCGTGTTGGCCGGGAACAGCAACTCTTCCTCGAGCACGAGCAGGTCGCGGTTGAGCTTGATCACGTCGCTCTTGATGTCCTGCACGCGGCCGTCGAGCGTGGCGGCGTCGGGCGCGCTCGCGGCGGCCGCGGGCAACGCAGCGCTGGCCGCGACCGCAACCGCAACCGCAGGCGACGGCGCACTGGCAGCGGCGACCGCCGGCACGGGCTGGGCATCAGCGGCCCACACAGGCGAAAGCGGCGCGCCGAGCACGAACGCCGCTGCAGTCAGTTGAATGAATCGTTGGATCATGGGCCGCGTCCGTCAGAAGGTGGCCGACACATACAGCTGCAGCACGCCGGCGTTGTAGCCATACGGGGTGCCGGTGCGGATGTCGGTGAAATCGCTGTACTTGTAGCGCACGTATTCGTAGCCACCGTTGAGCTTGACCTCGTAGCGCCCCGGCACCTT